>NZ_JZIR02000085.1:0-881 GCF_000961955.2 Hymenobacter sp. AT01-02 | reverse complement strand
TGGAAAGCATCTGTGATGCTGGCTACCGTATAGGAACGCAGTTCTTCCCCGCCATCGAACACCTTGGTGTTCTTGCCCAAAAAGAGCGTAATGGTTTTAGAGCCTAGCAGCGACCCACTAAGGCTAGCCACAGTAGAGTCGCCCACAGTTACGCCCTTTTGCAGTTCGAGCGACACGCGCACCCGATTGGCTTCCTCCGGTAGCAGAACCATTTCCTTTACCTGGCCTACCTTAATACCATTCAGAATAACCGGGTTGCCAACAGCAAGACCATCTACGTTGTCATACTTGGCAGTGTATGTACGATCAGAAGAAAGCAAGTTACTCCCCTTCAGAAAGTTAAACCCAACCACAAGCAAGGCAATAGCGACGATGCCCAATAGGGCTACTTTTATTTCTTTCGACACGGGGTCAGGAGTTGGATGAGAAAAATAGGAGTTGGAAGCTGGCCTGCTGGGCCCGCCGGGTGGTTATTCACCATTCATAGCTTCCAACTCATTTTTGTAGTCGCGAAATGCCCGGTAGATACCCGCTGCTATATACGTTTGTCCGGCTTTATCGTTGAGATACTGTTCTTCACCTCGATTCGTCAGAAAGCCTGACTCAATCAGAACCGAAGGCATGGTAGATTTCCAGAGGACCAGAAAACCCGCTTGCTTTACACCGCGGGAAGGGCGACCCACAGTAGTACGAAACTGGTGATCTACTTTCTGGGCAAACCGAATACTATTGACGATGTGTGCGCTCTGATAGAGAGAAAATAGAATATGGCTTTGGGGCGAGGTAGGATCAAATCCATTGTAGCGTTCCTTGTAATTGTCCTCTTGCAGAATAACGGCGTTTTCGCGCTTGGCTACCCCCAGGTTTGCGTCGGTTTTGTG
>NZ_JZIR02000084.1:0-17569 GCF_000961955.2 Hymenobacter sp. AT01-02 | reverse complement strand
CCCCGCTGATACGTATCAGCGGGGCTTCTTGCTAAGAGCTGCACTTTGCCTACTTAAATGCCTGAATGCCGGTAATATCGGCGCCGGTGATGAGTAGGTGAATGTCGTGGGTG
The DNA here is from genome assembly GCF_000961955.2 of Hymenobacter sp. AT01-02. Lineage (NCBI taxonomy): Bacteria > Pseudomonadati > Bacteroidota > Cytophagia > Cytophagales > Hymenobacteraceae > Hymenobacter > Hymenobacter sp. AT01-02. The sequence goes on along the minus strand of NZ_JZIR02000084.1, from coordinate 17,456 downwards.
CCTTCGTAAGTTACCACCGATTCCAAGTTCATCATGTGGCGCATAATGGGGTACTCGCCGGTGATACCCATGCCGCCGTGAATTTGGCGGGCTTCGCGGGCAATTTCCAAGGCAATTTCCACGGAGTTACGCTTGGCCATTGAAATCTGGGCGGAGGTAGCTTTACCCGCATTTTTGAGCATGCCCAGGCGCCACACCATCAATTGGGCCTTGGTAATTTCCGTAATCATCTCGGCCAGCTTCTTCTGCTGAAGCTGGTAGGAGGCAATTGGTTTGCCGAATTGCTCCCGCTGCAAAGAGTACTTCAGTGCCGACTCGTAGCAGTCAATGGCGGCACCTAGTGCCCCCCAAGCAATACCGTAGCGGGCCGAGTCGAGGCAGGAGAGCGGCCCTTTAAGACCGTCAATGTTGGGTAGGATATTTTCCTTGGGGATGCGTACATCCTCGAACACCAGCTCGCCAGTGGTGCTGGCGCGCAGGCTCCACTTGTTGTGAATTTCGGGCGTGGTAAAGCCTTCCATACCGCGCTCCACGATAACCCCGCGGATGCGGCCGTTATCATCCTTGGCCCATACTACTGCTACCTGGCATTCTGGCGAATTAGAAATCCAAAGCTTAGCACCGTTAAGCAGGTAGTAATCACCTTTATCCTCAATCTTGGTAATCATCCCGCCGGGGTTTGACCCGTGGTCGGGCTCGGTGAGGCCGAAGCACCCGAGCCACTCGCCAGAAGCTAGCTTAGGCAGGTACTTGCGGCGCTGCTCCTCAGAACCGTATTGGTAAATAGGGAACATCACCAGAGAGCCTTGCACCGAAGCCGTGGAGCGCATGCCCGAGTCGCCGCGCTCAATTTCCTGCATGATCAGGCCGTAGCTGATGTAGTCGAGACCTCCGCCGCCGTACTCCGTAGGAATGGTAGGGCCGAAAGCGCCTACCTCCCCAAATTTGCGCACGATGTCGGAGGGGAAGTGCGCCTGCTGAGCCCACTGCTCCACATTGGGCGAGATTTCCTTCTTCACAAAGTCGCGGATGCTTTGGCGGATAAGTTTGTGCTCCTCCGTCAGCAGGTCGTCAATGTCGTAGTAATCAGTAAAGCCGGCGGCGTTCAGGGAGCCTTTGTTTTGCTGTACCTGGGCCTTGGGCGAAAGAACGTCAGCTTGCGAAGACATAGCGGGAATATGGGTGGGTTAACTGACCAAAGATAACAAATTCGGGGCGGCGGCCCCGACCCACAACCCCACTAGCGTCGACATAAAAAACCCTGACCAGTTAAACGAACTAGTCAGGGCTTGTGGGCGTGAAGCTTGAGGGAAGAATGCCAGAACCACCCGTCAATTCCTCGCCGGCAAAAAGCTGAGAGGCAGATTCTCAGCTGAAAAATCATGCCTTCTCTACTGGCAAAGTCTATGCCGAAATATACGACCCTTCTTATATAATATTGATTGTTTCCGAGGAAAATTACCGCACTATGGAGCAACGTTACCCCCAAATTCAAACTCAACAGTGTGTAAATCAAAGCTGAACCGTAGTTTTTATACCGTGATTAGAACTTAACCCCCACCGAGGCCAGGAAATTACGCGTGGCTTGGGAGAAGTACCAGTTGAAAGTTTGCTGCCGGCCCGTGGCATCGGGGTAGCCGTAAGTGTAACCATTGGCCTCGTAGCGGCGGTTCAGTACGTTGTTCACCAGTAGGCCTAGTTCCACTTCCTTCATAAACGAGGGGTAGATGCTGTAACGGAGGCGGAAGTCGAGCACTTGGTAGGGCTTGAGGCGCCGGTCTTCGCTGGTGGAATTGTCGAGGTATTGGCGGCTGACGGTTTTGTAAAGCAGTGCCAAGCGGAGCCCTTTCAGGGGCTGGCCTTCCAGCGTGTGCGCCGATACAACCGAAGGCGAGTAGGAAATGGTAGTAGAGCGGGCTTCGGATGCTACAATAGGGGTATAATCGGCATCGTAAATTACCTCGCGGAAGCCCAAGATGCGATTACGACTCAAGGTGAGGGTGCTGCTCAAGCTAATTTTGTCATTGGCCGAAGCAAAGCCCGACAGTTCTACACCCGTGCGGTAGCTCCGGGCTACGTTCGTGCGCAGGGCCGTACCCACATCATTTAGCTGCCCGGTGGCTACCAACTGATTGCGGTAGTTCATGTAGAAATAGTTGGCCTCGACGCGCAACGCCGTGCCAGGGCCCAGCAGCGTGCTATTCGGCAACGACAACCGGTAGCCGCCCTCCAAGTCGTTCAGGCGTTCGGCCTTGGCGCTTTGGTCACCAGCGGGTCGGTCAGTGAAATCGGAGCGCACAGGCTCGCGCTGCCCTACGGCAAAGCTAGCGTACAGCTGCTGGCCCTCGCGCAGGGTGAAAGTAGCACCAGCCTTGGGGTTGAAGAAGGTGTAGCGGGCCCGCGTGGTCACATCGTTCTGGTCGTCCTCTACCCCATCAATGGTGTACTCGATGTGGCGCACCTGCACGTCGCCGTACACGCCCAGCTTCGGGAGCACCTGCCACGTCGCCCGAGCGTAGCCGTTGTAGTCGGTCTTGCGGGCGTCGTTAAAGTAGTAGCGCTGGCGGATGTTGCTATTGGAAGCATACTGCGCCCAAATCACCTCGCCATAGTGGTCGTTGGTGAAGCGGTTCCAGGCCCCGCCTACCGTAGCCTGTAGCTTGTCGTTGGCCTTGGGCTGATAGTTCAGGGCAAAAGTACCCCCGTAGAAGTAGTTATCCAGCCATTTTTGATCTACTAAGTTGGTACGCGTGAGCGTGTCGCCTCCGATAATGACGTTCTGCAGACCGTAGTCGGTGAAGCGCCGCCGGGCCCGATAGCTCTCATAGTACCCAAACCCGCGCGTAAGGTGCAAGGCGGCGCCCAGGTTCCAATCGTCGCCCAGGCCTTGGGCCAGGTGCAGTTGGTAGTGGTTTTGCTGGTAGTTATCGGTTTGGTTGTCGTAGGTGTAGTAACTGTAGCGCCGGCCTTCCTGCATGGCCCGCTCAGCATCGGCTTCACTCAATTCTCCGTTGTCGATGTACTGTTGCAACAAAGTCCGGTCGCCGGTTATAGCGGGTTCGGGTACGCCGTTCCAAGCCTGGTAGGTTTTCTCGCGGCCCGAGAAGGTGATGAACTTGAGCAGGGTATTCTTCTGCTGGTAGCCCGCCGAGAAGTAGTACGATTTGAGGTCGGAGGCGCCGCGCTTTACGTACCCATCTGACACAATGCGCGAGAGCCGCCCATCGAAGGTAAAGTACTTACCTACCAAGCCCGTACCAAATTGCACGTTGTTCTTCCAGGTATTGAAAGAGCCGTAGGTATTTTGGGTTTCGCCATAAGCCTCACGGCGGTTGTCTAGGGTGCTGATGTTGATGCTGGCCCCGAAGGCTGCGCCCCCATTTTGGCTGGTGCCTACCCCCCGCTGCACTTGCAAGCTGTTGACCGACGAAGCCAGGTCCGGCAGGTTCACCAGAAACGAGCCGTGCGATTCGGCATCGTTCAAGGGCACCCCGTTGATGGTCATGTTGATCCCCGTGTTGCTGGTACCCCGAATGCGAATATCGGTGTAGCCCACGCCCGCGCCCGCGTCGGAGTTGACCACCACGGACGGGGTCTGATCGAGCAGGTAGGGGATGTCTTGTCCGAAGTTGCGCTTGGCCAAATCTTCCTTGCTCAGGTTGGTGTAGGCCGTGGCGGTGCGCTCGTTGGCGCGGGTAGCCGTCACGAGTGCCTCGCCCGTAAGAACGCCTGCAGGCTGTAAAGCAAAGAAAATCTGCTGGGCGGCGGCTTGTCCCTGAAAGCGGCGCACTATAGGCTCGTAGCCTACAAACGTGATGCGCAACTCATGAGAACCTGGCCCAACGGCTGGTAGAATAAAAGTACCATCGGCAGTAGCCGCAATAGCTGCCCCATCGAGCAGCACGGTGGCGCCGGGCAAAGCGGTACCGGTGCGGGCATCCGTAACGGAGCCAGACACGGGACCTTGTGCCCACGCCGGACCGGACAACGCCAGTAGGGCCGCGCCGGTAGTCAGAAAACGTTTCAAAAAGAAGACTGGTAATAAGTAGAACGGACCTGGCGCCAGGGGTCGGCACCATCGGTTTTTCGCTCGCGGATCGTTTGTTCCCTTCGCCGGCATTACCCGGGCAGGTTCAATGGGTATGATCTCAGCCTTATTGCCACGTGTGGCCTGGGGCACCCCTAAAACTGCTGTAAAGGTAGGGCGCGGGCTGCCAGAATCAAATTAGGCTGGGAAGTGGGCCGTACTTGCCGTCTTCCCGCCGCGGGTATATCAGCCCCAGATACTTTCCTTTCGACTGATAATCACCTATCTTAGACTAGCACCATTTGTCGCTAATTCCCGCAGATACCCAAAACAACTCTTCCTAGCTTTCGTTATTCTATGATACCGCGCTCGGTGTAGTTTTTCTGTTGTCCTACCTTTTCTTGCCATGAATATCGTCGCATACCTTCTTGTGGTACTGGCCATTCTGGCTTATTTCCTGCTCACGCCACGCCGGCGCTTTCCTCATCCGCCTTCCCCCGACAACGACGACGAGGGTGGCGAACCCATTGACGACGGCTTACCGGACCTCGACTTGCCGCCGGGCATCTCCCGCCCCATCAACGACTGGGAACCGGACTATAGCTACCCGCGCGTGCCGATGGAAGTATAAGTGCTAGCACACACAAGCGCCCGCCCCCTGAACTTGATACGTTCACAGGGCGGCGCTTGTGTGTGCTCTATGCCGGAGTTAGACTTATAAATCTTTGGCCATGCGCATGTAGGGAATGGTGCCGCGGTAGAAGCGGTTGCCCTCCGGCTCTAAGCCAAACGCCCGGTAGAAGTTTTCGTTTTGGGCGCGCGCATCGCACCAGATGCGCTGGGCGCCCTTCTCGCGGGCTACATCTAGCACGTGGCGCAAGAGCTGAGAGCCGATACCTTGGCCCTGGCAGTCGGGGCGGGTGGCAAACTTGCGGAAGCGGGCCACATTGCCATCAATGAACAGGGAGATAACCGACACGAGCTTGGCGTTGTGGAAGGCGCCAAAGTGGTGGCCCTGGTCATCTTGGTTTAGTTTGATGTATTCAATGGACTCGTCGGGCCACAGTACTTGGTGACGGAGAGGGTACGTTTCGGCCGCAGCAATGGCGCGGATGGTAAGATCAGATGACATGCAAAAAATTACTCGACAGTGATGCTGTAAGAAGTCATGAATTGTTGGTTGGGACCCAGGCTCAGGATGCCTTCCTTATCGGCCAGTTCACCCGCGTCGGTGGTGGAGCTGGCAATGCCCTGCCAGGGCTCAATGCATACGAATGGGGAGCCGGGGCCTTTAGTCCAGAGACCCAGGAAGGGAAACCCATCGAAGCGTAGGCGCACCCCGCGACCCGAGCGTCGGCTGCGGAGCGTGATGTGATTGAAGTCGAAGTGCTTCAGAACCAAAGCATCCTGGGCAAAAAGCGGGTAGCTGAGGGGTAGGCTTGCCTGGTCTTCCAGTAGGGGTTCGGTGTGTCCGTTGAGTAAGCCTCCTTCCAGCAAATGACGCTCCGCCGTTACGGGGTGGTCGAAGGTGAAGTCATAATCCTCAAAGGATTCGTCCTCTACCAGAGGGCATCGGAAGGCCGGGTGGGCGCCAATGCTAAATAGCAACTCACCCGAGCCAGGGTTTTCCACCTCCCACCCAATGGTGAGCTGCGGCCCCGCGAGGCGGTAGCTGATACGCAGAATAAACTCAAACGGAAACCGAGCGCGGGTAGCCTCAGTGGGGCGCAGTTCAAACAGCAGTTCGGCGGGCGTTTGGCGCAGCAGCACAAACTCCTGGTCTCGGGCAAAGCCGTGCTGGCTGAGTTGGTACTGCTGGCCCTGGTAGGTGAACTGGTCCTGGGGGAGACGTCCAACGATGGGAAATAAGACGGGAGCGTGCCGGTTCCAAAAAGCGGGGTCGGCCGACCAGATGTACTCCAGATTATCGAGGTCTTTGCGGACGAAGCTAGCAAGCTCGGCGCCGTGGGTATTCACCGCCACGCGGCACTGTTCGTTTTCGAGGGTATACGTCATGCAGGGTAAGGACAGGTAGCTGGCCGCATTACGACGGAAACGGGGTCAGGGGTTTGGACCCCAGTAATGTATCGACGTGGAAACAGGCCGCATCAAGGCGCTGCCCAGGCGTGCCACTGATTTCGGCAAAGTTCGCCACCTGGTTGCGTAATTCTTGCTGGTAGAGGTGGTAAAAATACTGGCGGTGCTGCGGATGCTCGCGCAACGGGTCGGGCTCCCAGGGCAAGTCTACGTTCAGTAGCAACACCAAATGGTAGTGGTGGTGCTCTATGTGGCGCAAAATCCAGTTGGGGCAATACCCGAAGGCATGTTCCGCCCATACTTTTATCACCAGCAAATCGGTGTCACAGAACACTACCGGGCGGCCTAGGCGGCGGGCGGCCTGCTCGGCGGCAGCTTCGGCCTGCAACTGGCCCCGGGCTATTTCCTCCAAGTCGGCCAGAACGTAGCGGGGACCGCGCGCTTCCAAATACTCCCGGGCGTATTCGGGAGCCCATACGGTGTGGTAGTGCTCGGCCAGCAAACGGCTAAGCGTGGTTTTGCCCGTGGATTCGGGACCAGTGAGGGCAACGCGAAGCATCAGGCAGATGGGGTAGTGGGTGAATTATCAACCTTCCGCAGGGCTTGGCGCCACTCCCAATAACCGTAAGCTGCCAACCCTAAGTACAAGGCGTAGAGGCCACTAGTCAGCTGCAGCTCCTTATACCACAGCAGCGGCACGTAAAGTAGGTCTACCATAATCCAGAGCCACCAGTTTTCCAGGCGCTTGCGCATCATCAGAAACTGAGCGGCAATGCTGCCCGCCGTCGTAAAACTGTCGAGGTGGGGCGTAGTAGAATCGGTATGCTGTTGCAGGTAGTAGCCAAAACCCAGGGTAAACAGCGGAATGAATAGGGCGCACCCTACCCATTCCCAGCGCTGCACGTGCGTGACGCGCAGCTCCGTGCGGCGGCTTCCCCCGTACAACCACTCGTACCAGCCGTATAGGCTCAGTAAAACAAACAATACCTGCAGGTTGCGGTCGGCGTATAGCTTGGTATTGTGGTAGATGATGATGTAGAGCAGGCAGCTAAAGATGGCAACCGGAAAGTTCCACAACGACTCGCGGGCGGCCAGCCACACGCACAAAAAGCCGGTAGCCACCGCTATCTGTTCTAGGTGGGCAGGACCGACCCACTGTAGCACCGAGTCGAACGGACGCCATGCCTCGTTTAGCAATTGGCCCCAGCCCACGGCTGCTCCGCTTACTTGGGCCACCGGGGCCCATACCTCATATACGTGTAACACAACAGTAGTAAAAGCGGAGTACCCGGCAGCGCGGCTGCCACCCCGGCAACTTGGAAGGTCAAAGCTAAGGAGCTATGGGTTAATTTTACGGCCTCAGTATCTTTTCCTTGTCTTATCCACTCCCCACCATGCTCCCCGAACTCACGCCCGAAGATTTGCACGCCCGCCTACAGCGCGGCGAAGACATTCAACTCATTGATGTGCGCCAGCCCGAGGAGTATGCGTACTGCCGCATTGGGGGTAGTGAGCTGATTCCGCTGAGCGAGCTGGCTAGCCGCGCCGAGGAAATAGACCCTGAGCGCCCCGCTGTGCTCATCTGTCACCACGGGGTGCGCTCCATGCAAGCCTTGGCTTACCTTCAGCACCGCCACCAGCTCACCAACTTGCTGAACCTGCGCGGCGGCATCCACGCGTGGAGCACCCGCGTAGACCCCAACGTACCCGTATACTAGCTTTTTGGTCGTTGCCCCGCTTTCTGCTCCTGTGCTCTGCCGTCCCCACCTCACATGAAAATACTACTGGTTGAAGATGAGCCGAAGTTGGCGGCGTTTGTGAAGAAGGGCTTCGAGAATGAGGGGTACGAAATTGACCTAGCGTATGACGGCCAAATGGGCCGGGCGTTCTTCCAGCGCCAGCCCTACGACCTGGCAGTGTTGGATGTGAACTTGCCTTACATCAATGGCTTTGAGCTGTGCCGCATTATCCGCGCGGAGCAGCCCCAACTACCCGTACTCCTCCTCACCGCCCTCGACTCGCTCGATGATAAGGTGACGGGCTTCGAGGCTGGAGCCGACGACTACTTAGCTAAGCCTTTCGCCTTCAAGGAATTGCTACTCCGGGCCAGGGCCCTAACTAAGCGCGCCGCCGCCACCGAATCGGGGCGGCAAGTGCTACGCATGGCCGACCTTGAACTGAACCTGGACTCTAAAATTGTGACCCGGGCCGGGCAACGCATCGACCTGACGACCCGCGAGTACGCCTTGCTGGAACACTTGCTGCTAAACCGCGGCAAGATTATTAGCCGGGTGGATATTGCCGAGCGCGTTTGGGAGCTAGACTTCGACACCAGTACCAATGTCATTGACGTGTACGTGAGCTACCTGCGCAAAAAGTTAGACCGCGACTTTACGCCCAAGCTGATTCATACGGTGGTGGGCATGGGCTACGTGATGCGGGAAGGCTAATGCTGATTCGGAACAAGCTTACCCTGCGCTTTACCTTGCTGGTACTGGCCATTCAGGTCAGCTTCTCGGCCTTCATTTACTATTTCCACGCCACTACCCGGCGGCAGCGCTTTGAGCACCGCTTGGTAAACATGGCTACGCTGGCGGGTCGCGTGCTGGTACGCACGGGCAAGCTGGAATCGGGCAACCTGGGTAGCATCCGCCGCGGCGACTTGCTCCTAGTACCCGACGAGGAAATTAGCATCTACGGGCCCCAGGGTGAACTGCGCTACAGCAGTGACGATACCATCAACCAGCGCTACAATCTCCGTTATCTGGGCCGCTTACGCACCCAGGCCCCCGTATTTTTTACGGCCAGCAACTCCCAGGAAGCCGTGGGCCTGGTGTATTCCCACCGTGGCAAGCAGTACACCATATTCGTCTCGGCAATAGATCGGCTGGCGCGGGCTCAGCTCGACCGCCTGCGCATTCTGCTGCTGGTTGGCAATGTGGGGGCCCTGGCCCTAACTATTCTGGCCGGCTGGTATTTCGCGGGCTCGGCCCTGCACCCTGTGGCCCGTATTATGCGGCAGGCCGAGCGCATTTCGGCATCTAATCTAGGTCGTCGCTTGCACGAGGCAACCGCCGTGATGAGCTAGCTCAGCTCGCCAAGACGTTCAACGTGCTCCTATCCGAGCTGGAACAGGCCTTTGAGTCCCAGAAAAGCTTTCTGTCGCACGCCTCTCACGAGTTGCGCACCCCGCTCACTACCCTCATGGGTACTCTGGAAACGGCCCTCACCTACGACCACACGCTGGAGGAAGCTCGCCAAAGCCTAGGCGCTGGGTTGGAAGCGGCCCGCCATTTGAACGGTCTTACTAATAGCCTACTGGCTTTGGCGAAGGTAGACGGTGCCCTGCCCGCACCCGTACCGGTGCGCCTCGATGAGTGCCTCAACCAAGCCCTAGAGTACGCGCACAGCAAATACCCCGGCCGGGAGCTACGCCTGACCTTCGGCGACCTGCCGGCATCGGAAGAGGCCGATGTGTTTATGGTGCCTGGCAACGCGCAGCTCTTGACTACAGCCTTGTTCAACCTACTCGATAACGCCTGCAAGTACTCGGTGGGCGCCATTCATTCAGAGCTAGGCTACGCTGCTACCCACACGCTGCAAGTACGCATCACTGATACGGGCCGCGGCCTCACGCCCGAGGAGCTGAGTCACATTTACGAGCCCCTATACCGTGCCGCCGGAGCCGCTGGGCGTCCTGGCTACGGACTGGGCCTCCCGCTCACCCAGAAGATAGTACAGCGCCACGGGGGGCGCCTGGAGCTTACGTCGGTAGCTGGCGAGGGTACCACGGCCACGGTATGGCTGCCTGCGGTATAAGCAGTAAGTAATAAAAGCAGAAGATGCTTTCCATGCCCACGGAGGCCGGTTTTAATATCTTCTAATCTGCTTCTCATACCGTTTTAATGTCGGGGTAAGTCCTTTGGGGGGTAAACCAGCCGCCCGACGATGACCATTTCTGAGCCCCGGCCCAATAGTTTCTTGCTTTACCTCCTCACTGCAGCCGTTGTGCTGTCGGTGGGGCTGAACGCGTTTTTACTGTACCGTAGCGCCGACGAAGAAGCGCAACCAACGGCCCTTGCCGACGCAGAAGCTGAACTGCGCATGACGCAGCGCCTACTCGCCCATTGCCAAGACGACCACCAGCGCCAAGACAGTCTCCTGGTGTCGTTACGCGCGGCCTTGCCGGCAGCGGTACCGGTGGCGGGGCCCTAGTGGCTTCCTGCTTCCTTCCTTCTACTCCTCTCACCTTCCACTTCCCATGACTTCTTCTCCTATCCTGCCGCTCGCCACCGTATTGCGTCGGAGCTTGCCCGTTTTGCTTGGTACCGCCCTGCTAGCGGGCTGCTCGGCCGATGGCAAAGACCAGCCCACCGCGGAAGCCCCGCTTGAGCTGCCCGTGACTACCCTGCAACCTACCGAGCAAGAGCTATTCCACGACTACGTAGCCAACGTGCAGGCCGTGCGCAACGTGGAAGTGCGGGCCCAGGTGGCAGGCTTTCTAGAGCACATTTACGTGGATGAAGGCCGCCAAGTGAAGAAGGGACAGCCCCTGTTTCGGCTAAACGCCAGCGCCTACCAGAACAGCGTCAACCAGGCCCGCGCGGCTGTATCGGGGGCGCAGGCCCAGGCCCGCGCCGCCCGCCTGGAAATGGAGCGCGTGAAGCTGCTTGTAGATAAGAACATCATTGCCAAAACAGAGCTGGCCTTGTCGCAAACCAAGGTGAAGGATGCCGACGCCCGCGTGGCCGACGCCCAGGCCACGGAAGCCGCGGCTCGTCTCAAACTCTCTTTCACGCTGGTGCGCGCGCCCTTCGACGGCGTTATTGACCGAATTCCGCTGAAGGTAGGCAGCGTGGTAGAGGAAGGCACTTTGCTTACTACGGTTTCCGACCTGCGCTCGGTGTTTGCTTACTTCAACGTGGCTGAAGGTGAGTACCTGGAATACACCAAAGCCCGCCAGCGCCACCCGGAGCGCCACACCGATTCGGTGTCGCTGACCATGGCCGACGGCTCGCGCTACCCCCAGGCAGGCATCATTGAAACAACAGAGAGCGAGTTCAACGAAAGCACGGGCTCCTTGGCCTTCCGGGCGCGGTTTGCCAACCCGCAGCGCATGCTTAAGCACGGTGCCACTGGCCGCATCCGCCTCACCAATACCCTTCCGGAGGCGCTACTGGTACCACAGAAGGCAGTGTTCGAAATCCAGGACAAAAACTATGTGTACGTGGTGGACAGTGTCAATCAGGTGCACATGCGCAACTTCAAGCCTCAGACCCGTAGCGGTTTGTTCTACGTGGTGAAGGAGGGCCTAAAGCCCGGTGAAAGAATTGTGTATGAGGCACGGCCGGCCTGAAAAACGGTCAGCACATCCGGCCCCGCGCCGTGGCCCCAGATTCTGTGCTGGCTTCTGCCCGGTAGCCTCAGGCCCCGTCGGGCGGTGCTCACCCAGGGCCTGACAGCCCAGAGAATCTAGCTGCTCCGGCCAACTACTCCTACCCCCTCCTTTGCTCAGGAAGGGGCACCCAGCTTTCAGCAATTCCCTCCCTTCTCTATGTTCGATATATTCATTCGCCGGCCAATTCTCTCGCTGGTTATTTCAGTTTTCCTGGTCTTGCTAGGGGCGCTGGCGCTGGTCACGCTGCCCATCACGCAGTTTCCCGACATTGTGCCGCCTTCCGTAACGGTAACGGCTAAGTACACGGGCGCCAACGCCGAGGTGTGCGCCAAGGCCGTGGCTACTCCTCTGGAACGCGCCATCAACGGGGTGCCGGGTATGACCTATATGTCGTCGGTGAGTAGCAACAACGGCGTGACCCTGATTACGGTGTTCTTCGAGGTAGGCACCGACCCCGACCTAGCCGCCGTGGGCGTGCAGAACCGCGTCACCACCATCATCGACGAACTACCCGAAGAAGTAATTAAGGCGGGGGTAACGACGGAGAAGGAGGTGAACAGCATGCTGCTCTACCTCAACATCATGAGCGACGACCCCAAGGTAAACGAGAAGTTTATTTACAACTTCGCCGACATCAACGTCCTGCAAGAGCTGAAGCGCATTGACGGGGTAGCTTCGCCGAAATCATGGGCTCCCGGGAATACTCTATGCGAGTGTGGCTGAAACCGGACCGCATGGCGGCCTACCAGGTAGGAACCGACGAGGTGATTGAGGCCATCCGGGCTCAGAACGTAGAGGCGGCGCCCGGCAAATCGGGCGAAAGCTCGGGGCGGGAAGCTCAGGTGCTGCAATACGTGCTGCGCTACACTGGCAAGCTGTTCGAACCCGAGCAGTATCGCAACATTGTGGTGCGCTCCAGCGCCGATGGCTCCATTCTGCGCCTACGCGACGTGGCCGACGTAGAATTTGGCTCGCTTACCTACGGCATGTCATCGAAGATTGACGGGCGCCCCTCGGCGGCCATCATGCTCAAACAGCGTCCCGGCTCCAACGCGTCTGAGGTTATTGCGGGTGTAAAAGCGCGCATGGCCGAGCTAAAGGAAACGAGCTTCCCGCCCGGCATGACTTACAGCATTGCCTACGACGTATCACGCTTCCTCGACGCCTCCATTCACGAAGTACTGCGCACCCTGGTGGAGGCCTTCCTGCTGGTATTCGTGGTCGTGTACATCTTCCTACAAGATTTCCGCTCTACCCTTATTCCGGCGCTAGCGTGCCGGTGGCGCTGGTGGGCACCCTGTTTTTCATGCAGGTGCTGGGCTTCAGCATCAACTTGCTTACCCTGTTTGCCTTGGTGCTGGCTATTGGTATTGTGGTCGATAACGCCATTGTGGTAGTGGAAGCCGTGCACGCCAAAATGCAGGAAAAGCACCTGCCAGCGCGGGCCGCCACCTTCGAGGCCATGCACGAAATCAGCTCCTCCCTCATTGCCATCACCTTGGTAATGTCGGCGGTATTTATTCCGGTTTCCTTCATGGATGGGCCCGTGGGCGTGTTCTACCGGCAGTTTTCGCTCACGTTGGCCATTGCCATTGTGATTTCCGGCGTGAATGCAGTGACCCTCACACCCGCCCTGTGTGCGCTCATGCTTAAGCATACGCCGCAAGCCGAGGGCGAAGAGCCTAAAGGTGTCATGGGCCGCTTTTTTGCGGGCTTCAACCGTCGCTACGAGGCTGTAGCGGGCCGCTACCAAGGCCTGCTACGGAGCGTGGCAGGCCGCCGCGTGGTTACGCTGGCCGCCCTACTGCTGTTCTTCGGGGCTACCTGGGGCCTGACGCGCATCCTGCCGTCGGGCTTTATCCCCACGGAAGACCAGGGCATGATTTACGTGAACGTGACCACGCCCGCCGGTGCCACCGTGGAACGCACCGAGCAGGTATTGTCCCAGGTGCAGCGCATTGCTCAGAAGCTGGGCCCGGTAGAGTCCGTATCGACGCTGGCTGGGTACAGCCTCGTGAATGAGGTGGCGGGCTCTAGCTACGGCATGGGCATGATCAACCTCAAGCCCTGGGATGAGCGGAAGCAGTCGGTGCAGGACATGATTGCGGAACTGGAAGAGAAAACCAAAGGCATCAGCGACGCAAGTATTCAGTTCCTGCCGCCGCCCACGGTGCCGGGCTTCGGTAACTCCAGCGGCTTCGAGTTGCGCCTACTCGACAAAACCGGCAGCGGCGACTTGCAGAAGACGGCCGCCGTAGCCCAAACCTTTCTTACAGCCCTCAACAAGGAAGGCGCTATCAACGGCGCATTCACTGGCTTCGACCCCAACTTCCCCCAGTACCTGATCCACGTGGACCAGGACATGGCGGCCAAGAAAGGTGTGACCATTGACCGGGCCATGAGCACTCTGCAAACGCTAATGGGCTCTTACTACGCCTCCAACTTCATTCGCTTCGGGCAGATGTACAAGGTAATGGTGCAGGCCTCGCCCGAGTACCGCGGCCGCCCCGAGGATGTCTTGGCCTTGCACGTGAAAAACGACCGGGGCGAGATGGTACCCTTCTCCACCTTCGTGCGTCTGGAGCGGGTGTTCGGTCCCGATCAGCTCACGCGCTACAACATGTATACCTCAGCCATGGTGAACGGCGACGCCGCACCCGGTTTCTCGTCGGGTGATGCCATTGGAGCTATTGAGAAGGTAGCGGCCAAGGAGCTACCCCGCGGCTACGATTACGAGTGGAGTGGCATGACGCGGGAGCAAATATTGAGCGGCGACCAGGCGCTCTACGTGTTCGGCATCGTGCTCATCTTCGTGTACTTGCTGCTAGCGGCGCAGTACGAAAGCCTGCTGCTACCGCTCCCAGTGCTGCTAAGCCTGCCCACCGGTGTATTTGGGGCCTTCCTGAGCTTGAAGCTGCTGGGCCTGGAAAACAACATCTACGCCCAGGTAGCACTAGTAATGCTAATTGGCCTGCTGGGTAAGAATGCCATTCTCGTTATTGAGTTTGCCGAGCAGCGCCGCCGAGCCGGGGCATCGGTTATGGATGCGGCCGTGGAAGGCGCCGTGTCACGCTTGCGGCCTATTCTGATGACCTCGTTTGCCTTTATTGCGGGCCTAGTGCCGCTGGTAATTGCGAGCGGCGCCGGAGCCCTGGGAAACCGCTCCATTGGTACGGCGGCGGCAGGCGGCATGCTCTTGGGCACGTTGTTCGGCATGGTCCTGATTCCGGGACTGTACGTGCTGTTTGCCAGCCTGGAAAAGCCTAAGAATTTGGATGCCGATGCGGAGGATGCGGAAACCACGCCGCCCGTCCTGCACCAGCCTCACCATCTCGGCGCGGCCGTACCCGCCGGCGAACCTGTTCATTTTACCAAATAACTATGCGCCTGACCTCCCGTTTTCTGACTGGCCTGCTCAGCGTGGTAGCCCTTGTCAGCGGCTGCCAGGTGACGGCCCCGCGCGAGCTGCCCCCAGTGGTAGCCACGCCCACCGTGTACGCCGGCAACCCCACCACTCCGGACACTGCCAGCATCTCCGACTTACCCTGGCAAACTTTTTTTGCCGATTCGGCCTCGTGGGGATTATTGATACGGCCCTGGCTCAAAATCTAGACCTGCGCATGGCTCTGCAACGCGTGGAGCAGGCCCGGGCCAACTGGCTGGAGCGGCGCGCTCCGCTGCTGCCGACGGTAAACGGGGTAGCCGCCGCCGGCCTCGACCACTACGGCGACTATACCCTCAACGGGTGGGTAACTTCGACACCAACCTCTCCCAGAATATTGAAGGCCAGCGTCGTATTCCTACTACCCTCACCCCCGACTACTTCCTGGGCCTGCGGGCTTCCTGGGAGCTAGACCTCTGGGGCAAGCTGCGCAGTCGCCGCAAGGCCGCGTATCTGCGGTTGCTGGCTTCGGTGGAAGGCCGCAACTTGGTGGTGACTTCGTTGGTAGCGGAAGTTGCCCGCGGCTACTACGAGTTGCTGACGCTTGACAACCAGCTGGCTTCCCTGGAGCGCAATGCCACCCTGCAACAACGCGGCCTAGATATTATGCGCGTGCAGAAGCAAGCTGGGCGGGCCACTGAGTTGGCCGTGCAGCAGTTTGCCGCCCAGCTATTGCGCACTCGCAGCCTGGGGTTTGAAGTGCGGCAGCGCATCACGGAAACCGAAAACCAACTAAACCAACTATTGGGCCGCTACCCCCGCCGCATTGCGCGGGGCCGCGCCTTGGCCCAGCAGGAACTTCCTACGCGCCTAGTGGCCGGTTTGCCTTCTCACCTGCTCCTGCGCCGCCCCGACGTACGCCAGGCGGAGTTGGAACTGACGGCGGCCCACGCCGACGTGGACGCGGCCCGCGCGGCCTTCCTGCCTTCCCTTACGCTCACCCCCTACCTTGGCTTCAACGCTTTCCGTACCGCAGCCCTACTAAACCCAGCTTCTCTGCCTACGGCGCATTGGCCGGCCTTTCGGCCCCGGTGTTCAACCGCCGTCAGCTCAAGGCCGATTATGGCCGGTCGGTGGCCGTGAACCTAGAGGCATATTATGGCTACCAAAAAGCGATTCAAACGGGCTTCCGCGAAGTATCCACCAATTTGCGCGGCTTAGAAAACTACCGGCAGGTAGCAGCCCTGCGCCAGCAGGAAGTAGAAACCCTGACTAAAGCCATTGCTACCGCCACCGACCTACAAGTAGCGGGCTACGCTACCTACTTGGAGGTTATCACCGCCCAGCGTAGTGCCCTGGAGGCCGAACTGAGCTTAGCCGAAGTGCGCCGCACTCAGTTTCTGCAAGCCATTGACCTCTACCGTGCTTTGGGCGGCGGCTGGGCCGCTACTGCAGTTCCAGCCGGCCGATAAAACACTCCCTACTTCAAAACCCGGCCCAGCGTGCCGCATGTATTGCGGTAGGCTGAGCTGGGTTTTGAGCTTTCCGCCGCCCCAGCTCAGCCTACCCTACCGCGTCCAAAGCTTCCAAGTGACATCTTTGCACCATGATGTCCTTCAACCTGCCCGACCTACCCATTCGTGACGCGCTGCCAGAACTACTCCAGACACTAGCAGCTTCTAATGTGGCCGTGCTCCAAGCTCCGCCCGGGGCGGGTAAGACCACCCTAGTGCCGCTCGCTTTGCTGGAGGCCGCCTGGCGCGAAGATGGGCGCATTCTAGTGCTGGAACCCCGCCGACTAGCGGCCCGGGCCGCAGCTACGCGCATGGCCCAGTTGCTGGGCGAGCCAGTGGGGCAGACGGTAGGCTACCGCATGCGCCTGGAAAGCAAGGTGTCGGACAAAACGCGGATTGAGGTAGTAACAGAGGTGATCCTGACCCGGCAACTCCAGGACGACCCGGCTCTGGAAGGGGTAGCGGCCGTGCTGTTCGATGAATTTCATGAGCGAAGCTTGCAGGCTGATCTGGGCCTGGCCCTGGCCCTGGATGCTCAGAGCGTGCTCCGGCCCGACTTACGCATTCTGGTGATGTCGGCCACGCTGGATGCTGATCGCCTGGGGGTGTGGCTGGGGGCGCCCGTAGTGCGCAGCCTAGGGCGCATGTTTCCAGTAGAAACCCATTATCTCACGCCACAGCGGGCCGCTACTGTGTCGCGCCGCCCGCACGAGAAGCTACAGGACCTTACGCCCCTCATCATCCGCGAAGCGCTGGCTCAGCATTCGACTGGCGACGTATTGGTATTTCTGCCTGGCCTGGCTGACCAGCGTCGTGTGGCCGAGCGCTTGGCGTCGTTGCCAGATCATATCGACATCCATACCCTCCACGGAGAGCTACCCGCCGAGCAACAAGACGCGGCCCTGCGCCCCGCCCCCCAAGGCCGACGCAAAGTGGTGCTAGCAACCAGCATAGCCGAAACCAGCCTGACCATTGAGGGCGTTACAATTGTAGTAGATGGCGGGTACGCCCGCGTGCCCCGCTTTGAGCCCCGCACTGGCCTAACAACTCTGGGCACGGAGCCTGTCAGCCAAGCCGCCGCCGACCAGCGCCGGGGCC
>NZ_JZIR02000083.1:0-1419 GCF_000961955.2 Hymenobacter sp. AT01-02 | reverse complement strand
GCCGCCCGCCGCCCTCGTTGAGCACGCCCTGCGCCGGGGCGAAGGCACGCTCACCGATACCGGCGCACTCATGTGCGACACGGGCACCTTCACCGGCCGCTCGCCCAAGGACCGCTTCATCGTGCGCGACGCGCTGACGGCCGACTCCGTGTGGTGGGGCGACATCAATATCCCCTTCGAGGCCGCCCAGTTCGACCAGTTGCAGGCCAAGATGGTGGCCTACCTGGGCCAGCGCGAGCTGTTCGTGCGCGAGGCCTACGCCGGAGCCCACCCCGCCTACCAGCTCAAGCTGCGCGTGGTGACGGAGCTAGCCTGGCACAACCTGTTCTGCCACACGATGTTCCTGCGCCCCGAGCCGGGTGCCGACACCACCTGGCCCGCTGACTTCACCATCTTGTGTGCGCCCGGCTTCCAGGCCGACCCCGCCGTGGATGGCACCCGCCAGGCCAACTTCGCCATTCTCAACTTCACCAAGAAGATCCTGCTCATTGGCGGCACAGGCTACGCGGGCGAAATGAAGAAAGGCATTTTTGGGGTGCTCAACTACCTGCTGCCCCACCAGCACCAGACCCTACCCATGCACTGCTCGGCCAACGTGGGACCGGCCGGCGATACGGCCATCTTCTTCGGCCTCTCCGGCACGGGCAAGACCACGCTCTCGGCCGACCCCACCCGCGGGCTGATAGGCGACGATGAGCACGGCTGGCTGCCCGGCACGCAGGGCATCTTCAACTTCGAGGGCGGCTGCTACGCCAAGGTCATTGACCTGGCTCGCGAGCAGGAGCCCGAAATCTGGGATGCCATCCGCTTCGGGGCCCTGGTGGAGAACACGCGCTTTGTGCCCGGCACGCGCACGGTGGACTACACCAACAAGAGCGTGACGGAAAACACGCGCACGGCCTACCCGCTGCCCTACATCCCCAACGCCGTGACGCCGGCCGTGGCGGGCGTGCCCCAGCACATCTTCTTCCTCACGGCCGATGCCTTCGGGGTGCTGCCCCCCATCAGCCGGCTGGATAAGTCCCATGCCATGTACCACTTCCTCTCCGGCTACACGGCCAAGGTGGCGGGCACGGAAATGGGCATCACCGAGCCGCAGACGACCTTCTCCGCCTGCTTTGGGCAGGTGTTCCTGCCGCTGCATCCCACCAGCTACGCCCACATGCTGGGCCAGAAAATGGAGGAGCACCCCACCCTGACCGTGTGGCTGATCAACACGGGCTGGTCGGGTGGGGCCTACGGGGTGGGCCGGCGCATGCCGCTACGCTACACCCGGGCCATGCTTACGGCGGCCCTGGACGGCCAGCTCCACGCCGTTGCCTATCACCGCCACCCCGTCTTTGGCGTGGACGTACCGGCCACGGTGCCCGGCGTGCCCAGCGCCCTGCTCGACCCGCGCCAGACCTGGGCCGACGTGGA
>NZ_JZIR02000082.1:0-14381 GCF_000961955.2 Hymenobacter sp. AT01-02 | reverse complement strand
ACTCCTCCCGCCCCCAGCGCCGCGCCCCTGCCGACCGACTAGCCCGGCGCTACTTCCAAGCACTGGAGGCAACAAGCCGCTAACGATGCTGCTGTTGCCTTCACCCCCTTCGCTCTAGCTCCTGACTCTGTGCTGCTTTCAACCCCCTCCGTTTCTGCTACATATCCGTTAGTCTTCTGGCTAGTATTAGGGCTATGCTTGCTCTTGACTATAGGGCTCATCCGAGCGGCCTGGCGGCGCCTGATAACCGGTGGCGCTACGGCAGGCTGCTGGCCGGACTACTCGCGGGAGCAGGTCTGTGGCTGCTGGCGTTTCCGCCCACGCACCACGTACCCCGCGCCACCAACGAAGCCCTGGTACTTACGGATGGCTATTCACCGGATACTTTGCGCCGTCTGCTACGCCAGTTGGGGCCTGGCACGGCATTGTGGCGCTACCCCGCTACCGCTTCTCCCGATACCCCCGCGCTTACTAACCTGGCCGTTTTGCGCCACCAAGTGCCGGCCCTACGCCAAGTGCACGTACTAGGCCAGGGGCTTCCGGCCGCAGATTTACCCGACTTAGGCACTATACAACTTATCACCCACGGAGCCAAGCCGGGGGCGGGTTTTCGCCATGCTACCTGGGCCCGGCGCCCAGAGGTAGGACAACCCTGGGTGGCAGAAGGGTGGTTCGATAACATTGGCCTGCCGGCGGGGCCTGTGTGGGTGCGCCTGCGCGCGGCAGGCGCCCTGCGCGACTCGGTGCAGCTTCCTACGGGCAAAGGGTCTTTTCGCGTCAGCTTCCGCCCCAAAACGCCGGGGCAGGCAGTGTACGAACTAGACGCCCGCCCCTCAGCACAAGCCAGCCAGCTACAAACAGAGCCTCTACCAGTAGAAATACTTCCTAGCCGCCCCTTGCGCGTGCTGCTACTGGCCGCTACTCCGTCGTTTGAGTTTCGCTTTCTTAAAAACTACCTGGCAAAGCAGAGGCACGCCGTGAGCTTGCGCACGGGCCTGAGCCGTGGCCTTACCCAAACCGAGTTCTTGAATCAAAAGGCGGCTGATCTGACTCGCCTGAACGCCTCCCTGCTTAGCCATACCGACGTAGTAGTAGCCGATGCTGCTAGCGTATCAGCTTTGTCGGGGGCCGAAGCTGGTGCGCTTCGTGCCGCCCTGCAAGAAGGCCAAGCAGGTGTGCTACTCCTGGCTGATAGCCCTACCCTGCCACGGGCGTTACCAGCCCGCTCTGCGTTTGCGCTAGAAATGCGCTTTGGTGCAGCCGCCCAACAGCCTCAAGTTGTACGCTGGGCCGGAGCCACCGACCGCGCTACGGCGCTAGTACCCGCCTTGCTTCGTTCTACTTCCGCCGCTAAATCCCTGGTAACCACCACGCAGAACCAAGCGGTGGCTGCTGCCCGCCGCGTTGGGCAGGGGCAAGTTGTGGTGACTACGCTCACCGAAACGTTCCCGTGGATGTTGCAGGGCAATGCCACCACGTACGGTGCCTATTGGAGCCAGCTCCTATCGGCCGCGGCTCCTACTCTTTCTCCAACGGGTACTATCACCGCGGAGCAAGCCTGGCCGCGGCCCAACGCGCCACTAACCCTGCGCCTGAGCGGCACCACACAGGCCCTTGTAGTAACCCCTCCAGGGGGCCAGCCGGTGCGCGTGGCTCCGCACCAAGATGTGCACATACCAGATTGGGCAACAGCTACTTATTGGCCTACTACCAGTGGCTGGCACCGTTTCAGCAGCGGAGCTGCTACCTCGTGGGTGTACGTGTATAGCCCCACCCAATGGATGACCCCGCACTTACAAACTCAGCAGGCCGCCGCCGCCGCTTGGGCGGCTCAGCCTACGCAGGTTTCTAATGCGGTTCTTCCGGCCTCTACTACCTCAGTACCCTGGTCTCGGTGGTGGGGCTTTGTGCTGTTTCTACTCGGCGCAGGCTTCTTATGGTTGGAGGAGAAACTCTAACGGGTCAGCCCCTGCTAATCTCACCCATCGGCCTTTTTCCTGTTGCGTACGTAGTCAGAAGCATGCTGCCTTCGCTTTGCTTGCCTGAAAACTTCGCACGGCTAGTGGTAGCTAAAAGTTGAGCCCGCATCTTACGGCTTGCCGCCAACAAAACCCAACAACACCAGCCGCGTATGCGTGTGCTACTATGCCATGCAGAAGGCTGGTGCCGCCGTTTTATACGCAAAAAGGCCTGAGTTCCGTTGAACAGAACCCAGGCCTTCAAGTAGCACGCTGGCATACGCCAGCGCGTGATTACTTCTGCTCAGTCGTCGTCGTGGTAGTCGACTCCGTAGTAGCGGGAGCAGCGGTGGTAGCAGCATCAGCAGCGGTAGAGTCGCCAGCAGGAGCAGCTACAGCAGTGGTATCCGTGGTAGCAGGAGCAGTTTCTACAGTGCTAGCCTCAGTGGTGGTAGTGGTTTCTTCAGCCGTCTTGTTCTCGCCGCAAGAAGCGAGGGTAGCAGCGAATACAACAGCCAGAGCGGATACCTTCAGGAGGTTCTTCATTTTTGGTAGTAGGTTTGAAAAAATTAGTCCGAAAAACGTCCTTGATACCTACTTGGATGAATGGTAACCCAACTGTAGAAAATATTTTTTTACCGGGTTACCAACCGGACGGCAACGTATTAATAAGCAAAGCGAATGGGTAAGGGACAACCTTCCTACACCGATGAGGAGTTTGTGGCGGCTATCCGCCACGGCGACGACCGGGCGCTGGCGCAGCTCTACCGGCTGCACTTCCCCATGATTTCGCACTACGTGCTGCAAAACAGCGGCACCGACGACGAAGCAAAGGACGTGTACCAAGAGGGCGTAATGGTATTCTATGAGAAGGTACGCGACGGCTCCTTGGAACTGAGCTGCCAGATCAAAACGTACCTCTACGCCGTGTGCCGCCGCTTGTGGCTGAAACGGCTTACCGAGAAAACCCGCTTTGGCGGCCGCCTCGATGACCATGAGCCTTTCCTCGAAACCGGCGCCGAGGCCGACTTGGAGCTGGCCGAAGAGCGCGACCGGCGCTTCGCCACTATGGCGGAGGCGCTGGACCGGATTGGAGAACCATGCCGCTCGCTTTTAGAAGGATTTTACCTGCTCGACAAGTCGATGCAGCAGCTCACGGCGGAGTTCGGCTATACCAACGCCGACAATGCTAAGAACCAGAAATATAAATGTCTGGTGCGCCTCAAGAAGTTGTTCTTCAACCACTATCAGGAAGAAGAGCACTACTAAGAGGCCGCGCCACCGAACCTGGCGGGACCACCCACCCGCGCTACGAAATGAAAACCGAATCTGATTATTACGCCTTATTTGATGCCTACCGCTCTGGCGAGCTGGCCGCCCCCCAGCGGGCCGACTTAGAGCATCGGTTGGCTACTGACCCCGGCTTTGCCCGCCGCCTGCAAGACTATGAGGAGCTGACGGGTACCCTGTCAGCTTACGGGCGCCGGCTGGCTACCCGCCGCAAGCTCCACGCCATTCAGGCGGAAATGGATGCCGAAGCAGCAGTACGCATCACCCCAGAGGTTGCGCAAGAATCCTTTGCTACTAGCACGGCTCCTCGCCCACTGCTGCGCATTTCACGCACGGAAGAAAAGCTGCGCACCTTCTGGCATGGTCACCGCGCTACCATGATGGTGGCAGCCTCGGTAGCGGTGCTGGCCGTATTTGCCACCTTGCTTGGGCTGGAGATGTACCGGGCGGCGCAAAACTCTTCTGGCTCTTTATATGGCTACACCGTGCTACGGCGCGAAGTAGAGCGCATCAAGCGCAACCAGCGAGCCATGAACCGGACTCTGAGCCAGGTAGATGGCAACGCGAAGCCCGAAATCATTAACCCTGGCAAGTTTAGCGGAACTGGCTTTGCCCTCACGGCAGATGGTTACTTAGTAACTAGCTACCACGTAATTCAGGGTGCCGACTCTCTGCTGATCGAGAGCCGTGACCGGCAGCGCTACCGCGCCGAACCCGTATTCACAGACGTGGCCCACGACTTGGCTATTCTGCATATTAAAGACAAAGACTTTAAGGGCTTCGGCCGCTTGCCCTACTCCTTCAAGCGGGGCCAGTCGGACTTAGGTGAGAAAGTGTATACCCTAGGCTACCCCCGCGAAGACCTCGTGTTCAACGATGGTTCGTTGAGCGCCCGTTCGGGTTTTGAGGGCGACACGGGTTTCTACCAGATTAGCATTCCCGTGAACCCCGGCAACTCGGGGGGCCCACTGCTCGATGACCGGGGCAATTTGATTGGCATTATCAGCGGCCGGCAGATGGATGTGCAAAGCGCGGCTTTTGCCACCAAGTCGTCGTATCTGATGAAACTGGTAGATTCTCTGAGTGCTGCCGGTGCCGGCCAGGCCTACAACTTACCGCGGGCCAACCAATTAGCAGGCACCTCACGTCCTCAACAAATTCGCAAGCTGCGTGATTACGTGTTCGTGGTGAAGGTGTACGAATAAGCCACTCCTAACCAAAGAGAAAGGCCTCATCCGTAGATGAGGCCTTTTTTGTTGCCTGCTACTTTCACTGTGCTCCTTAGCAGTTACAGGGTGTTGTTTAGGTAGGAGGTCATTTATCCCAGCCTTTGGCTTATGACTCGGCGCGGCCTTGTCGCAACTTATACAAGCAGAGCTATATCAAAAAGGCAGGGTTTGCCGTACACGAACTCCGGCGGCAGCGCCGCCGAATGTTCATCCATCTGTTTCTCCCTTCCGCATTATGAGCACTCCCAGCACCCAGCTAGAAAAGGACATCGAAAAAATTCTGCCTGAGGATATCATTAACACCCTGCAAAGCGGCTACAAGGTATTCACCGGCGACAAAGACCAACTAGATGATCTGCTGAAAAATGGCAGCACACTTCTACGTAAGGCATCCCAGCGCTTCACTACTACCCAACTCATCCTAGGGGTAGCTGTACTGGCTGGCTTAGCTGTATTTGCGGCGGCTAAAGCCACCGAGTACGCCGAAGACTCGCACCACTAGGCTGAGCCCTCATAGATTCCAGAAAGGCCCTGTCAGCTTGCGCTGACAGGGCCTTTTGTCGTGACAGGAGGTAGCTAAAAGGGAATGGAAATCTTATTGCAACACGTTGCTGACCCTCATAATTATAACATAACAAGCATTTATTGGATTTAAATATCTAATTATTAAAGTATTTCTCTTATTATTAGGTCATAGTTCAATTATATACTCCATAAATGCCATGAAACACCTCCTACTCGTACTTTTTGCTGTTGCTATTGTGCTTCCTAGCGAGGCTGCATCTTTCGCTCCTGTTTCTGGTACCACTACTGTTCGTGGGCTTCCCAGCCCAGGCTTTAGCCTATTTAAGCGCAAGAAGGGCCGCCGGCTGCCTCGCCCTGCTTACGCACGCGCTTTGCACAAGAAGCAGGTGTTCCGCCGTTAGTAGCCACCAGGCAACGCACCAATCTGCATACACAAGCCCCCACCACGCTTATTGACTTCTTGGTTAGTAAGCGTAGCGGGGGCTTGTGGTTGGATTATGCTGCTGGCGCTAGCACATCGGGGCTGTTGTGCGCCGGAGAATTTACCAGTTTGCTGACCGTATAGGCCCGCATCAGCTCAGTTGGTAGGGGGCGCAGCAACTCTTGATGAGCAGCTAGCGGCACTGTGTCATCGAGCCACGCCAATTCTGCGTTCCGGTCTTTCAAGATTACCGGCATGCGGTTATGGATGGGTGCCATGAGGTCGTTGGGCTCGGTTGTAATAATGGTGAAGGTGGGCAGCACTTCACCAGTAGTGCGGTCTAGCCACTCATCCCAGAGGCCAGCAAAGGCGAATACTTCTTCGTCGCGGCGCAGGATACGATGAGGAATTTTGCCATTGGTAGTGGCTTGCCATTCGTAGAAGCCATCGGCTGGTATTATGGCCCGGCGGCGCTGAAGTAGCTGCCGGAAAGAAGGCTTTTCGGTTAAAGTCTCGGCGCGGGCATTAATGGGCTTGGGCGCTTTTTGCAACTCTTTTACCCAGCCTGGGATAAGGCCCCACTGTAGCAGTTGAATCTTGCCCGGGTCAGTGTTAAGAATAACGGGCAGTTGCTGTGATGGCGCCGCATTATACGCTGGACCCGTAAGTTGGGCAGCAAACGTAGCGTCAAATCGGTCTTCGAGGATGCCGGGGGCCGGCGTGAGAGAATAACGTCCGCACATGATAGAAAACGGTTAGAACCATCCTTTCTACGAAATAGAACGCCATTCGACTACGGCTATTCACTCTGGGCAGAACATAAAAAGCGCTGACCTGCATAGGCCAGCGCTTTTTGTGGTAAGTGGCTGCTACCCCGCAGGATGCTGCTACTCGCGCACCAAGGCAGATTGCGGAAGAAGCCGTGCCCCTTTACTCGCAGTAGATACATGCCCTTGGGCATCTTCTCCACTCCCAAGGGATTTAGCTCGCCGCCTGCAACTTGCGTTTGCAGAATTACACGGCCTACAACGTCGTATATGGTGAGGCTATAAGTACCCACGGGCAGAGCCGTCAGGTCGAGTGTGGCCGCGATGTTGGCGGGGTTAGGATATACCACAATGGCTTGGTGCTCCTGCCCAAACTGCACGGTTTGCACTTGGCTGTATTTGGCCTTGCCATTCAAATCTACCTGCCGCAACCGGTAGTAAATAGGCTGCGACGAGATGCTGGCGGCGCGAGCATCAGTATGCGCGTAAGCAGAATGCTGCTGGGTAGTACCCTTGGATGCTACCGTGGCAATGCGCTTAAACGTGCGCCCATCCTGGGAGCGCTCTACCTCGAAATGACGGCTATTTAACTCCGAGGAAGTTTCCCAGGTTAGGTAGGCGTCGCTTCCTACGGGCTTCGCTACAAAATTCAGAAGCTCGACGGGTAGAGGAGCTGATATACCGGTGTTGAGGGTAGCAACGTTGTTGCTCGTTACGGGGTCAGGCACCGCAGACCAGGCTTCGGCCTTGTTGGCAATGGTTTCCGTCTGGCTATTAGGTAGCGTTACCGTTACCCGTCGTTCGATGGCTGGGGCCCGCTGCTGAGGGAGCTTACCTTGTCGAAGGTTACTAGGCCCGTTGTGGGATAGTAGGTGCCACCAGCTTGTGGGGTAACGGCGCCGGCCGGCAAGTTGGCAGGTAGCCGCATCGACAATACCACATCCGTAGCCGTGAGGCCACTTCGGTTAGCGCCTTTGATGGTGTAGGTAACCTCCTCGCCGGCAGTGGCCGTGGCAGGCCCCGTAAGCGTGGCAGCTACGTCGGCCCCGGCTATGTTCACGGTGATGTTAGCTGGGCTAGATGAGTACGCAGCCCCGAGAATAGACTGCATGGTGTATGGAATGACAACCGTACCGGCAAAGGTGCCCGATGGCTCGAACGTTACAACACCACTCTGGTTGACACGGAAGGTACCCTTACCCTCCACTCTCAGTTCGGTTTGCTGACCCGTAACTGAGGGGTCCAGGTCTACAGAGCGGGGGTCGATGTTGCTACCGGGAGCCACGTCATTGTTGAGGATTCTAACGTCAGTAGCTTGGTTATAATTGGTGGAGGCCACATCGTCGGTAGCAAATGGCACCTGCACAATATTCAGGTTGCGAATTTCATGCACGTTGGTGTAGGTACCCGTAGAGCCCGAGAAGCCCAGACGTAGGTTGGCGGGAGGCTTTGGTACGGTGAAGTTCTCAACCGTGGTGCGCACCTCCAGACCGTGCTGAATCCTGACGCTAATGAGGTACGTGGTTGTGCTGCCCGATGTCGTCGGAACCACGTCGATGTAGGCGCGGCGGTAGTCCGCTGAGCCGCTTTGGGCGCGTACAGTTGGTACATCCAGCGTAAAGCCCATGTCGCCGGGCTTGGTACCTACTAGATAAGGGTAGTCGGTGTTAGCAGAGCCATTGCCAGCACCCCGAATAGCTACCCCGTGAGGCACCTTGTTCTCGTTGGTTAAAAAGTTGCTTCCTCCAGAACGGCCCTCCGATCTGTTGGAGTAGTTACCAAACTCATCAATACCGATGCCAATGTAGCCACCTGATACGCCGGGCGCAATCGGGCTAATGTCTTTCTGGGCATATCCCAATGAACCACCCGTAGCACCAATACGGAAGCCGTCGGCTGGCTGATTGTCGGCATCTACCAGAAATACGCTGAAGCCATCGGCCCCACTCCCTCCATAGGAGAAGAACTCAAAGGAAATAGAAAACCCTTCCGAAGAAGGAAAGCCCACGTTATCAATCACGTACCCCGCCTGGTTAGTAGTAGCGTTGGTCAGACGAAGGTAGCCGGAGCCAACCGGGTCGTTGTCGGTGCCACCTACGCCGGTCAGGCGGGCCGTGCCCCCAAATGTGAAGTTAGTGGCTGCATTACCGGTAAACGGCTCGTTGCGCGGAAAAGCCATGGAGGCAGTTTGCGCCATGCTCGGCAGTGCCGCTGCCGATAGTCCAGCTACCAGGGCAGCCTTTTGCCACCACGAAATAGCCAATCGCGGCTTGGTGTTGAGGAAAAGTGTTTTCATTTAGTAAGAAATAGGAACGGTGGGATTAAACTCAGGTCTTGTAGCGGCAAGGAAGGATTCTTCAATTATTTGTACAATACAAAATTTACACTCATCTCGATATAATTAAATAAAAGAACAAAGTTCTCTGGACTATTACAATAATTAATCGAATCGTTATACACTATTCTGTACAACTAATACTATTTCAATGGTTTATTTATATAGTAACAATCTAATATTAACAGAAAAAGCCAATAATTTAAATTAATCGTTATTATATAACTATTCTAATTACACCTCATATGACCCGTAAAAGCACAACAATATAACTTGCTAACGCACAGCCACTTATTGTGCGCCAGCCGTACACTTTGAATAGCCCAAAAAAAAATGTTTAAAGTTCTAAAAAAGAACAAAAGCTACCAATGATGACATGGCACTGTCGTGCCCATTGAACAATACCTAGATTATCGGCTGTCTGCGGGATATTGCTTCGTAAGATCCAACAGAACGCCATTTGTCCACCCAAATCCGTCCTGTAATGGATACTCTCCTCCCCCACCGAGTGCCGTTATATTCTCAACGTTGTACTTCTCCATCAGTTTGCCAGTTTGCTGGAACACAATCTGGTTAAGCGAAATCCACCGTTGCGCAATGGTGCTAGCTAGCTCCTGCTGCCCATACCGGCGTAGGCCCTGCACGGCCATCCATTGCAGGGGAGCCCAGGCATTGGGAGCATCCCACTGCTGCCCGGTAGTGGCTAGCGTGGTTATCAGGCCGCCAGGGCGTAGAAAGTCGCGGCGCAATCCGGCGGCCGTTTTGCTGGCTTGAGTAGAGGTAGCAATACCGCTTTCCAAGGGAAACACTCCTGCCAAAGTCCGTACCAGGGAGAGCTTACGCTGCTCCCAATCGTAATCGACAAACCAGTTGGCGCGCGCGTCCCAGCAGTACCGTTGGATGGCTTTCCGACGCGCGGCAGCTTGTTTCTGAAAGTTGCGGCTGGCCGCTTCATCGCCCCGCAGGTGGCTAGCACGTGCCAGGGTATTTTCCAGCTGATAGAGTAGACAGTTGAGGTCAACGGGAATTAGACTGGTAGTACGGATGGACTCCAAGCCTTGCCCAGGCACAAACCAGCGGCTACTAAAGTCCCACCCCGAGGCTGCGGCGGCCCGCACGTCGCGGTAGAACTGGGCGGCCGGGCGCTGGCTACGCTGGGCAGCCGTTACGTCTTCCTGGTAAGATTCCTCCCGGGGTTCGGCACTCTGGTCCCAGTAGCGGTTCAGGACTTCGCCCCCAGCCAGGCGCACCACAGAACGCCGCGCCGCACCAGGTGCCAGCGAGTCGGCCCCGGCCATCCAGAACTGGTACTCGCGCAGCAGGGCTGGTTGGTAGCGCCGTAGCACGGTGTCGCCTTGCTCTTGAGCCAACAACTCTACCATGCGGCTAAAGAACGGCGGCTGAGAGCGGGTGAGGTAGTACGTGCGGTTGCCGTTGGGTATGAAGCCGTAGCGCGTAATGAGGTAGGCAAAATTATCGACCATACCCCGCAGCAACTCTGGGCGGTGGCTAACCCGTAGCCCCAGCATAGTAAAGTAGGAGTCCCAGTAATACACCTCCCGGAAACGACCACCAGGCACCACGTAGGAATTTGGCAAAGGCAGCAGCGACGCATACGGTGCTACGGAGTCTTGGCCGGGCCGGCGCAATACGGTCCAGAGGGTATCGAGGTGACGGGGCAGCCCCCCAGCAATGTTGGTATGGTAGCCCGAAGCAGAGGCCTCAGGAAGCTGAAAGTACGCTTCTACAAACCGCTTCAAATCGAAGCCGGGCAGGCGGCGCTGCTCCGCATAGGCAGCCAGCACTACGGCTGGCGCTTCCCGCGGGGTAGCATCCACAAAGGTTTTATTGTCGGGAAAGATGCGCCCCATCTGCACTGCCTCAAACAAACCCGGGAACAACTGACGAGGACTGCGTAAATCCTTCTGTTGGGCCGACACGGTGAGCGTAAAGCAGTAGAGGCAGAGGAGCAGGGCTTTCTTCATACAACAGGCCTGTTAGCTAAAGTGGAGCTAGTATTACGTGCTACCGAGAAGAAAAGACATGAAACAACTCTTTCTGAATAGTAGACTCCTGCTGGAGCTACGCACTCTGCATCAGTGGGTAGCATTGATTAGTAGCCGAAACCACCAGCCCCCGGCTTAGTAGGCTAGCACACCGGGAGTAAATAGCAACGCGGTTGTGGCCAGAAAACTGCAACAACCGCACTAGCAGCCTATGGCACCTACACGCTGGTAGCACCATCAGACTATAAGAAGGCATATTACTTACCGCACTGCGGCTGAGCTATCTTGCCAGCAGTAGTGCAGGCCACCTAGTCGTGGCGCGGCAGGGTGATAGTGAAGGTTGTACCTTTCTCAAGCTCGCTCTTTACCTGAATTTGCCCCTGGTGCAGCTCCACAATGGTTTTGATGATGGACATGCCCAAGCCGGTAGTTTTTTCCCCGCGCAGGCCGGGCCGCCGAGCGGGGGTAAACCGCTCAAACAACACGCTCTGGTGCTGGGCAGGGATGCCCACACCGTTGTCCGTCAGCGTGATGATGAGTTGCGTAGCTGCTCATCCAGACGCAGGCGAATAGTACCGCCATCGGGCGTGAACTTGATGGCGTTGCTAAACAAGTTATTGACGACCTGCATAATCTTGTTGCGGTCAAGATGAAAGTAGCAAGTGGTGGGGCCCTCAAACTGAAAGCTCAAGTTCAGATTTTCTTCGGCTTCCTGTAGTTGCTGCGTCATCTCACGCAGCTCCGCGGCCACGTCTACCCGGTCGAGTTTGAGCTGCACATTCGCCGACTCCAAGAACTCAGTATCCACGAAGTCCCGGATAAGGTTGACACTTTCCTGGCAGGTAGTCTGCATGACGTTTATCAACTCATTGAGCTTCGCATCCTGCAACGACTCAACGCGCCCGCCAACGTAGCCCGCTACCTGCTTGAGCATGATGAAGGGACCCGCCAAGTCGTGCGAAAGAATTTCCAGAACGGTGTTCTTCTTCTTGTTGTACCGGTCGGCATTATCTATGTACTCCCGCGACTGGGTGATGTTTTGCACGGTGCCGCTCACGTAAGTCAGCTCCGGCTCCTGAGCTACCAAGTGCGCCGTAAAGCACAGCCACTGCGGTGGCCCCGCGGGGTCGTTGGCCGGGGACAAGCGCAGTTCTACATCTTCCACAAAGCGGCCTTGCAGCACGTGGCGAAAGCGTAAAGCAGCGTACTGCTGGTCGTCGGGGTGGATGCGTGCTACCAAGCCGGGCAAATCTTCGTTCGCCGTTTCGTTCGGCAGCCCCAACACATCGTTGTAGGCTGGGCTGAGGTACACGAGCCGCTGCGCTTCAACGTGATACACGAAGTAGAGCTGCTGGCTTTTCTCAGCCAAGGGACGAAATAAGGTCGCAAAATCAAACATCTGGCAGGGGAATAGAATCAATCCATACGCATGAGTTACATCCTCGTTGTGCGCGGGCAAGCGCTACAGTGCGCCCGCCACCGGCACGGCCGTTGTCGATTGGATTTCTGATGGTTGGGCCTGTAAAAAAGCCGGTTCTACATAAAGATGCTGAATATCGGGATAAGCCGCCCGAATAGCTGCTTGCACACGCGCAACTGCCGTCGTCAGCTCCGCCGCGGAGAGAGTAGAGTTGAACTCTACACGCAAGACCAGCAGCAATTCGTGCGGCCCCAGGTAAGACGACAGAGGAGCCGCTACGGCCGTTACTGCCGCATCGGCCTGAGCGCGGCTGGCTACCTCGCGGAGTATAGCGGCATCTGCCGGCTCGCCGAGTAGTAAGCTTTTATTTTCGCGCAGCAGCAAGGCCGCTACCACTACCAGGATAACGCCAATGAGCAAGGACGCTACCCCATCGAGGTAGGGATTCTGGAGCTGATGGCTCAGGAACACGCCCAGAAAAGCCACAATAATACCGAGCAGGTCGGCCGCGTCCTCGAACAGCACCACAAAACTGGAGGGGTCCTTGCTTTCCCGGAAGGCCGACCAGAATGAGCGGCCATTGCGCTGAGCGTTGAAGGTGCGACGCGCTACCAGGAAAGAAGCGCCATCGAACAGAAAGGCCAAGCCCAGGACAACGTAGTTCCACAGGGGATCTTGCAGGGCGCTGGGATGGCGCAAGTGCTGAATGCCTTCGTAAATGGAGATACCGCCCCCAATGCCAAAAATGCAGATGGACACGATAAACGACCAGAAGTACAGCTCCTTTCCGTAGCCAAATGGCCGTCCTTCGTGGGCGGGCCGCTGGCTTTGGCGCAGCCCCAACAGGAGCAGCCACTCATTGGTAGTATCTACTACGGAATGAATACCTTCGGCCATCATGGCCGAGCTACCCGTAAAGGTAGCGGCCACAAACTTGATGACAGCAATGGCCAAATTGGCCCCCAACGCCGCTACAATAGCAACTTTGGAAGAAGTGGGCTCGGCGGCCGGAGCAGCTGGTACGGTGGTAGAGGTAGCCACGGATGAGAACGGTAAAAGCGCGGGGGAAATGTGCTCGTAAGCAGACACGTAACATACGGCTGCGAGCAGCCCGCGGCTGCTACAGGTCAGGTTAACTGGCACGGGTGCTACCCTACTACTATACGGTACTGCGTGGCTACTTATGCGGCGGGCACGTTACTATTGTCGTATCATCTACGCACACCTGGCCCGGTACCGTCGGGCTGCCTTATCCCTTTCTTCCTATGACAAACAGCCTTCTTCTTTACTTCGCCCTAGTTGGTACTGGCGTGGTAGCCAGTGCTTTCACGCTAGCCTCAAGTGAGCATCAGGCTCCGACGGCTCCATTATTGCTGGTGCGGGCAGGCTCAAGCTTGTTGCCAAACAGTTTAAGTTCACGGAAGGCCCAGCCGTAGACAAAGCCGGCAACGTGTACTTCACCGATCAGCCCAACAATAAAATCTGGAAGTACGATCTTGCGGGCAAGCTGACGGTTTTCCTGGCACAAGCGGGCCGTTCCAACGGGCTATATTTCGATAAAAAGGGCAACCTGATATCCTGCGCCGACGAGAATAATGAACTGTGGTCTATTACGCCAGATGGTAAGCACACGGTGCTGCTTAAAGACGTAGCGGGCCACCGCCTAAATGGCCCAAACGACCTGTGGATTAACCCGAAAGGAGAAGGCCTGTATTTCACCGACCCTTACTACCAGCGCGACTACTGGACCCGCACGACGCCCGACACTGGCCTGGGCGGCCAGAAGCTATACTACTTGGCTAACTACCGCGCTACGCCCGTGGTAGTGGACGACCAGCTGCAGAAGCCCAACGGCATCATCGGTACTCCCGATGGCAAGCACCTGTACGTGGCCGACATTGAAGCCAACAAAACCTACCGCTACCAGATAACCGCCGATGGGAAGCTCACGAATCGTGAGCTGTTTGTGGAGCAGGGCTCTGATGGTATGACCATTGACAACGAAGGCAACGTGTACTTAACCGGCCAAGGGGTTACGGTATACAACACCGCGGGCAAGCAGATTGAGCACATTGCTATTCCTGAGCCCTGGACGGGCAATGTTTGCTTCGGGGGTAAAGACCGCAAAACCCTGTTTATCACGGCCTCCGAGGCTGTATACATTCTTCCTATGCGGGTTAGAGGAGCTTAAACCCGCTCCAACTAGCAACTGCCCGGCCACCCAAGCCGTGGCTGATAAGCGACCAGCCCCTGGAATTCATTTTGCAAAAGCCACCTCATGTAGGGTGGCTTTTGCTGTAAATAGATGCAGTCATTTCATGTGTAAGCAATATGACATTCAGCATGTTGCCTCGTAGAATACAACTTATTAGCAGGTGGTTTAAGCTACGGGCAGGATTTCATTAGATTTATTTAATATATAATTAAACT
>NZ_JZIR02000081.1:0-14422 GCF_000961955.2 Hymenobacter sp. AT01-02 | reverse complement strand
GGCCTAGGCCAGGGGGCTTTCTTGTTTTGGTCTTGTAAGTGGCCTAGAGCGGGTCAGCAGTTACCTTAAAGCGCGAGTCGGCGCGGATGGTAATGTCCTTGCTGATGGCTTTGCGGATGCGGGCTTCGGTGGAAAGCGTGTAGCTGCTGGCCTTGATGTACTTGTCGAGCTTCTCGGTGGTTGGGGTCAGCTGGATGGTGTTGACGCCCATGGGTATGTTATCCTTGGAAGCCAGCAGAATCCGGTCGTTGCCGTCGGTGCTGATGTACAGGCTGATGCTGCTCAGGAAGTCGAAGTTCTCGGAGCTGGGGTCGGTGACGGTGAGCGTGAGGCGGTCGAGCTTCACATCCTTCACCAGATTAGCGCTGGTGTTTTCGTTCTTGAACTTCTCGTCGGAGCGGGTAGGAACGGTGATAGGCGAAACCGGCGTAATCACGTTTACCGGGAAGCCCGTTGCGATTTTAACCGACTGCGAGTCCTCAATAGTAAAGGTCAGCAGCTTGTCGAGTTTGTCGCAGCCAGACAGGAAAACCAGTAAGGCCAGAAGGGGAGCTAGAAAGAGGACTTTTTTCATGGGAGTTGCAATTTGAGCGGAAGTTACGAAATCAACTCCAACCCGGATTTGTCCTCCCTTCCACTCATCCCACGCGTTCGTCTAGCGATAACATAGCATCTTACTAATGCTCATTACATTAATAGATTTAGTGTTACAACTGCTGTGCCCGAACATCATACTGTAATTGCAACTCAGCCAAATTTTGGCTGGGTTGGTTGACCTCTAGATAAGGTATAATATAATACCTACCGGGCTGCAGATAGGCTGTCAAGTCCTCTTTAGTTGGCACTAGTTTCAGAGTAGTCGCCCCACGCGGAACGACATCGGTGGCAGCCAACACAATCCGCTTATTACCCTCCGCTGTAACGGCATACAGCGTGAGCCGATCCAAAAAATCGAAGTTTTGCCCGTTGGGGTATTTCAGGTTTACTTCAGCCGTACGAAGTACTACACTCTTTACATGTTCAATAGAAGCCTTATTTATTTCACAGGCCTGCGCACATTTTGACCATACACTTATGGTTGAGGTATGTCCTGAGGAATAGCGGGATACGTCCAGCACTGCAGAGTCTAGAACATCGAATGTAACATCCGACTTCTCCGCATCCTCTTTTTTACAACCACTAAATAACCAAACCAAGGCTATTAGTACACAGAGAGAACAAGCGTGTTTCATGCATTTAACTTAACATATATAAGCTTAAACACCCCGTGTCCTTTGTATATCCATGGGGTGTTCTTGTAAAGTGTAAAGAATATTGATTACACCACTCCTTAATCCATCATATCGGCGGAGCGGGGCGGGTCGGGCACGAAGCCAGGTTGCCAGCTCATGGGGTAGCGGCCGTCCACGTAGGGCAGGGCCGCCTCGGTGAGGTAGAGCGGGCGGAAGGTGTCCACCATCACCGCTAGCTCGTGGGTTTCCTTTTTGCCGATGCTGGCCTCCACGGTGCCGGGGTGTGGGCCGTGGGGAATGCCGCTGGGGTGCCAGGTGAAGGACGCCAAGTCTACGCCCTTACGCGACATGAAATTGCCGGCCACGTAGTACAGCACCTCATCTGAGTCGACGTTGGAGTGGTTGTAGGGCGCCGGAACACTCAGCGGGTGATAGTCGAAGAGGCGCGGCACGAAGGAGCAGATGACGAAGTTGTGCCCTTCGAAGTGCTGATGCACAGGTGGCGGCTGGTGGAGGCGGCCCGTAATCGGCTCGAAATCATGAATGCTGGTGGCGTAGGGATAGAAGTAGCCGTCCCAGCCCACTACATCGAAGGGCGAGTGGCCATAGGTTAGAGTGTGCAGCAGGCCGTCTTTCTTGATCTTGACCACGTACTCGCCCGATTCCCGCTCATCATCGGTCACCAGCTCATGCGGGGGCCGGATGTCCCGCTCACAGTAGGGCGAGTGCTCCAGCAGCTGCCCGAAGTGGTTGCGGTAGCGGCGGCACGTTTCCACGGGGCTAAACGACTCGATGATGAGCAGGCGCACGGGGCCTGCTTCGAAATGAAGCTGGTGAATGATGGTGCGCGGAATAATGACGTAGTCGCCGGGCTCGAACTGCACCTTGCCTAACTGGCTCCACAGCTCGCCCCGACCTTCGTGCACGAAGATGACCTCATCGGCCAGAGCATTCTTGTAGTAGTAATCCATGCGCCGCTCGGTGGGGTTGCAGATGCTGAGCGTCACGTCGGCGTTGCCGAGCATGGTTTGCCGGGCCTGCAGGTAGTCGCCGCCGGTGGTGGTTTGGGCCAGAGTGCGCAGGTGCGCTGGTTCCAGGGGCCGGTCTTTCAGCAGCTTAGGTGCAAACGGCTCGGGCTGGCCCACGGTCCTGATTTCTGTGGGTGGGTGCTTGTGGTAGAGCAGCGACGAAACGCCGTGGAAGCCCAGCGTGCCCACTAGCTGCTCCGAGTACAGGGAGCCATCGGGCTGGCGAAACTGGGTGTGGCGCTTGCGCGGAATCTGGCCGAGGCGGTGGTAGAAAGCCATGGTACAGAAATGAGTTGGGTGGGAAATACGGGTAGAAAGGTCAGTAGCGTGAAGGTAAGAAGGTTTGGTATGGATAGCAGCCTGGGATATTCGAGTCACGTTCCCGGCAACCAATATGTCTGTATGATGGTTGAAGCCATAACCCTGGCGTATCTTGCACTTTATTTCAGCCGTTACCTCTTACTACCGTGTCTTCCGTATCTGCCCGTCTGCTGCCGCTCTTCCTAACCGGTTTAGGTTTGCTGGCTTCTGCCAATACACCCAAAGCAGTGGAACCGCGCACCCGTACGTTCAACTTCAACTACACGACTACCGTACCCGCGCAAGCCGCCGGCGTGCGCGAGGTAGACTTGTGGCTACCCGTGCCTCACGACGACAAGAGCCAGGACATTCGCGACCTGAAAATTGAAGCACCCGTACCCTACGAGGTGAAAACAAGTGCCTACGGCAACCGCGTGCTGCATGTGCACGCTACGGGGGCGGCGTTGCAGGGATTTACCGTGAGCATGAAATTGCAGGCTACTCGGCGCGAGCACCTCAACCCTACGCTAGCCGGCCAACCCGTTACGCGCAAAATGCTGGAGCCTGCTGACCCCAACATGAGCCGGTGGCTGGCGGCAGATAGCCTCGTGCCCCTAGACCCAAAGATCCGGCTGTGGGCACAGGAGGTAGTAACGCGCGCAAAAGCCACTACCAACTTGGAGAAAGCAAAGGCTATCTACGAGCACGTGGTTAGCACGGTGACCTACGATAAAACTGGCCAGGGTTGGGGCCGCGGCGACATCTACTATGCCTGCGACGCCCGCCGTGGCAACTGCACCGATTTTCACGCCGTGTTCATTGGCTACTGCCGAGCCGTTGGCATTCCTGCGCGCTTTAGCATTGGGTTCCCACTACCTCCAGAACGCGGTAGCGCCGAAGTAAAAGGCTACCACTGCTGGGCGGAGTTCTACACAAAGGAAACGGGCTGGGTACCCGTAGATGCCTCTGAGGCAGCTAAGAACCCTGCCAAGCGCGCCTATTTCTTCGGGGCTCACGACGAGAACCGCTTGGAATTTACGCGCGGCCGGGACCTGGTTTTGGCCCCGCGCCAGCACGGTGGTACCCTCAACTACTTCATCTACCCATACGCCGAAGCAGATGGCCAACCGCTGGCGGGCCTGCAACAGCAGTTCCGAGTGCAGGATATACCAGCTAAGTAGCCACTATAGGCTTCTCTAAACACTAAGCGGCCCGTAGTTCTTTTAGAGCTACGGCCGCTTAGTTTCTTCGGAGCTGATAATTCTGCTACTTCAAGGTCAGCCCGTTCATTAGGTAGAGCCACTATCAGTGACTACGCGGAGGGCCTGCTGAATTTCAACGTCTTCTTGGTTGAGGACTTGGAAGTAAGCGGCTTTACCATAGGCGCTACGGGCAATTAGGGCTTTCAGCTGGCTGCGCAGGAGCGGTGCGCACCGGCGCAGGCCAGCGGCATCGTTGGCTACGCCATCTTGCGCGGCCCGAGCGGCCAATTGTTGCAACTGGGCGTCGCTGATGCGGAAGCTTTGGCTGAACTGCTCAAAGCGCAAACCCTCCAACTCAGTCTTATGCTCTTGAAAGAAGCGGACAGCAAACTCACGAACTAGGTTGTGGCTCTGTAGGCGGGTATAGTAGGCTGAATAGGCAGTAGTATCGCGGGGCACAAACACATCGGGCATGATACCTCCGCCACCATACACCGTGCGGCCGTGCGCCGTACGGTAGCGCAGGGAATCTGCAAAGTGAATACTATCAGCGTGGAAGTACTCGCCGTGGCGCTGACGATTCACAAGGTCCTTTTCGTACTCGGCCAGCCCGCCGCTGTAAGACTTTTGAATGCTACGGCCCGAAGGGGTGTAGTAGCGGGCAATGGTTAGGCGCAACTCCGAGCCGTCGTTAAGCGCAATGGGCTGCTGTACCAAGCCCTTCCCGAAGGTACGACGACCCACCACAAGGGCGCGGTCCTGGTCTTGTAGGGCACCGGCTACCACTTCGGCCGCGGAGGCACTGCCTTCATCTACCACCACTACCAGCGGGCCTTCCTCAAACTCGCCCGCTACGCGGGAAAAGGTCTGGGTATCGTACTGGTCACCTTTGCCATCGGTGTATACAATCTTTTTCGTGCCCCCAATCAGCTCATCGGCCAGCTTAGTGGCACGGTCGAGGTAGCCACCGGGGTTGCCACGCAAATCAAGCACCAAGCGGGTGAGCCCCTGACGACGTAGGTCGCCGAGGGCAGCCTTGAACTCGTCGTAGGTACCGCTAGCAAAACGACTAACCTTGATGTATCCCGTCTGATTATCAATCATGTATGCCACATCTACCGAGGAATTGGAGATGCGGTTGCGGGTCATTTGCACGTTCAAGGGCTGAGTCAGACCACGGCGCAGCAGGCGTACCAGCACGGCACTTCCCCGGGGGCCTCGCAGCTTGTTGAATACTTGCTCAGTGGTGTTGTGCACCCCCGATACCCTCTCCCCATTCACGGCCAGAATACGGTCGCCGGGTTGCAGCCCTGCTTGGTCGGCGGGGCCACCACTCAAGGGTGATACAACCGTTACGGTATCATGAAATAAGTTGAACTCCACACCTACCCCATCAAAATCGCTCTGGAGGAAGGCTGAAGCCTGCTGCTGCTGCCGCGCCGGAATAAATACTGAGTGCGGATCTAGGCGCTCTAGCATCCGACCAATGGCGTAGTCCGATAGTTCTTCTGCATTCACGGAGTCCACGTAATCCCGGTCCACATAGCTCAGGATTTCTTTGAACTTTAGATAGCCCCGAGCCGTGGCATCCGGGTTTTGATCGGAGGGGCGAAAGGGATTGGCACCTAAGAGGATTCCGCAAGCTAGAGCTAGTGCCAACAGGAGCGGCTGCCGAATCTGCCGCCGGGTATTCCGTAGGGCCGGCTCCTTCACAGGGCGCAACGAGTCGTGGGGCTCGGTAGTCATAAGGCGCTGAGTGAGTAGAAGTTTAGGCGATACGCAAGGGGTGGCAATACGGACAGGTATCCAAAACTATTGAAACTTTTCCAAGATACCTGCACTGCACATAGGTGGATATTTATTTTCCAATAACAATGCAAATTTTTATGGATTTAGAGCAACATACTTCAACCCAAACGCAGATAATCCTATTTCAAAAGTCTCTGAATGCGAGTGTTGTACGAAAGTAGTTTTATCATTTTATGAAGAATACCTTCGCTCGTTCAATAACGCTGTTTGCCGGCTCAATCTACGATTGCACCCTGCCACCGGATTGCGGGCGCTAAGTTTCGGCTACCACCTTTCGCAAGCAGCATCGTATCTTTGTACGGAGGCCGTGCTAACAACTTGACGGACCGCATTTTCGCTTTCTTTCGTTTACTCCACTGTGATGGGCCGAATTCTTGCCATCGACTACGGCCACAAGCGGGTGGGGCTGGCCGTTACGGACCCGCTTCAACTGATTGCCTCCCCACTTGAAACCATTCACAGCCAAGATTTGGTGACGTACCTCAAGGCTTACCACCAGCGGGAACCCTTAGAAGCGTTAGTGATTGGCATGCCCAAGACCCTGAGCAACGAACCCACCGACTCTACCAGCGCCGTAGTTGGGGTAGTTCGGCGCCTACGTAAGGAATTTCCTGAACTGCCCCTGCATGAGATAGACGAGCGGTTTACCTCGCGCATGGCTCACGCGGCTATGTTGGCCGGAGGGCTTAGCAAGAAGGACCGTCGCGACAAAGCCACCGTAGACCGTGTGTCGGCTACTCTGATTCTGCAATCTTTCCTCGAATCCCGATGATCTATCCTATTGTTGCCTTTGGTGACCCGGTGCTGAAGGCCCCGGCCAAACCTCTTGCCCCCGACTACTCCCCCACCGAGCTTAAGCAGCTGGTGCAGGACATGTTTGATACCATGTACTATGCGCACGGCGTGGGTCTGGCTGCCCCGCAGGTAGGCAAAAGCATCCGCTTGTTTGTGGTCGACTCGGAGCCCATGCTTGATGAAGACGAGGAGGGTAAGCCTATCATCCCCGAGCCCACGGCGGCCCCCGTAAAGCGAGCCTTCATCAACCCTCAAATGGTAGAAGAAACCGGTCAGGAGTGGGCTTTTGAAGAGGGCTGCCTTAGCATTCCGGGCGTGCGGGAAACGGTTTACCGCAAACCTGTTATTACGTTGCGCTACGAAGACGAAAACCGCCAGCAACACCAGGAAACCTTCTCCGGCATGACAGCCCGCGTAATTCAGCACGAGTATGACCACTTGGAAGGCGTACTGTTTACCGATTACGTATCGGGGCTGAAAAAGCAATTGCTGAAAGGCAAACTAAGCCGTATTAGCAAAGGCGACGTGAAAGCCGACTACCGGATGAAATTCGCTGGTCAGGGCCGCCGCTAGGCTGCTAGCTTACCTGCCTACAAGCAACGCCCCCAACAGATGCATCTGTTGGGGGCGTTGGCTTGTAGATCCGTTTTGCTTGCGTACTCAGTGCGCAACGTGAGCTTTCCGAGTTGGTGCAACGTATCTTTTTTCCAGCTTTTTGAGGTACGCCATAGATGTTTTAGCGAACAATGGGGGGCGCTTTTTGTCCTTGCGGGCAGCCTTTTGGTAGAGGCAAAAAACGCCATGGGATTATCAATGGTCGCTAGCATTTGCGGGGTGTACCCTTGGTTATTAATGATATGCGCCATGTAAAACCCGGGCAGGTGACCAGCAGTGCCATTGTATAACCGCTGATAGAACTTGCGCATTGGCAGTGCTCCGCTGCCCATTTTTGCACCTACCTGCAACACGGAGTCTAGGCGGTGGATAACAGTAGGAGCGGAAGCTAGCAACCAGTTTTGAATGTCGGCTGAGTCGGGCGACTGTAGCAAGGGTTTCTTGTCGATCAGGTCGGCAACGCCTTCGTTTTGCACGGCATCAAGGGCCCACAGCAACGGTTTATCCGGCTCTAAAGCACCGCTGAAATTGGGCCTAGGCCGAAGCTGATGATGCATTTCGTGCGCTTCCAAGATGCCCGCCTTAGGCTTGTTCCACTCTATTGCCGAGTTCAAACTGAATACAATGCCTTCCTCTCGCGAAGTAGCGTCGTTGCCCAAAGCCGTGTAGTACAGATGCAAATCTGGCACTTTGGTGTGAGCTCGCTCAGGTAAGTATTCGTAGGCATACGTGTACATCACCTCAAGATAGGATGGCTTTTGTGCCATTTCTTGGGCGTATTGCCTGAACATTGGCTCGCGCTGCTTATAGTCGTTCACCAGCACGTAGTACCACGACTTGGCCCGTAGTTTAGCTTGCCGCAACGAATCGTGCCGGGGCATATACACCACCTCAATGGCTTTCCGGTAGCGTTGCAACGCCTCCTGCGGGAACACTCCGGGTACGTACAGCTTGTTGGCTGGTAAGGCCAGTAACTCCTGCCAGGCAGCGTCAGTGAGCGGCTTATCCTGGCGGAGCGCATCGGTAAGCTCCCAGTAACGCGTAGCTGCCTCAATGTTGACGGTTTGGGCCGTGCCCAAATGGTGGAAGCAGCACAGCACTAGGACAAGCAAGCTGGCACACGAAAAACGAAAGTGCTTCATATAGGACCGAGGAACAGCAGGGTGAACGAATAGCCCGAAGGTGGGCGGGCAGGCCTGGCAGCTCAAGTTTATTATTGCAACCCACCCAAACCCGATGTGAACCCGCCGGGTAGAGCTTTAGGCCGGTTATCCGGCTAGTTGGCGTGTTCATCACGGCTGATGAAGCGTTGCTATAAAATACAGGGCGGTGCAGCGGCTTTGCACTAGCTTCGAGTGTATGAACCGTCAAACCACGCGCTACCACTTGCTGGGCTGGGGCTTATTGATAGCCTATGATTTTGTAGGAATTGTTGGGGAGCGACCAACCAACTTGGGCGTCTTGCTTCTTCTGCAATTTACCTTTCGCCTGAGCATGATGAGCGTGTTTTACTACTGCTTTCTACTGGTGTTTCCAAGGTACTTGCGCTTGAGTCGGGTGCCGCAGTTGCTGCTAGGCTTGGGGCTGGCCCCGGTAGTATTTACCGGCACGCGCTACATGCTGGAGCAAGTACTGTTGCCGCTGCTCTTTGGGTTTAGCAACTATTATGGCGAGGTAAACCTATGGGCCTACCTGCTCGACAACGCAGAGCGTGGCCTACCCATGATGATGGTAGCGGCGGCGGCCTGGGGTGTGCAGGATGCCTTTTTGCAGGAAACTCGACGCGAAAATGAGCAACTGATGCAGGAGAAAACGCAGGCCGAACTAGCCTTTCTTAAAACTCAAATCAACCCGCACTTCCTCTACAACACGCTCAACTACATCTACTCCGAGGCCTATCTGGTGTCGGAGCCGTTGGCGGAGACTGTGCTGCGCCTCTCCGACCTCATGCGCTACATGCTTCACGAAAGCCCCGATGGCAAAGTGGAATTGCGGAAGGAAATAGACTACCTAGAAAACTACCTGATGCTGCACCGGCTCCGCTTCGAGAACAAATTTTTCGTGGACTTTGAGCAGGTAGGCCATGTAGAACGGCAGCGGGTGGCTTCACTGGTACTGGTTCCGTTTGTAGAAAATGCCCTCAAGCACGGGGTAGTCAACCGACCCGACCAACCCATCAGCATCACGCTCACTCTGCCCGCCCCCACGCACCTGCGCTTCGATGTACGCAACCACATCAATCATTACCAGAAAGACCATACCACGGGTATTGGGTTGGCAAACCTACGGCGGCGGCTAGCTCTGCTGTATCCCAATCGGCATCAGCTCCACATTCAGCAAGATGCCACTACCTACTGTACTACCTTAGAGCTTGAGTTATGAAAACGCAGTAGCCAAGGCGCTTGCACATGCAGCCCGTTACCAAGTTTGCCGAACCGCACCATGTCTTCCCATTACGTTCCATGCATATGTTGCGCTGCCTTGTAGTAGATGATGAGGCATACGCCGGACGCCTACTTGCTAGCTACATTGGGAAGATTCCATTCCTAACCGTAGCCGGCCTCACTACTAATCCCATTGAAGCGCTGCTGTGGGTACAGGAAGGCCGCGCCGACCTTGTATTTCTCGACATTCAAATGCCGGAGCTGACGGGCTTGCAGTTTCTGAAGCTGTGTGGAAGTCGCTGCAAAGTCATCCTCACTACCGCCTACCCCGATTACGCCCTGGATGGGTACGAATACGACGTAATAGACTACTTACTTAAGCCCATTGCTTTCGATCGTTTCTTGCGGGCGGCCCAAAAAGCGCAAACTGCCTTGCTTGCTTTAGCGCCCACGGCTGCGCCGATGCCAGTAACGCCGTCGGCACTGGCGCCGGTCAGCAACTACTTGTTTGTAAAGGGGGAGAGCAAAAACAAGTTTCTGCGCGTCAACCATGCCGACATTCTCTACGCCGAAGCGCTGGGCAACTACTTGGCCCTGGTGCTGCCCAACCAGCGGCTCGTTACCTACCAAACGCTCAAGGAGCTAGCCGAGCAGCTACCCCAGCCTCCTTTCCTGCGGGTACACAAGTCCTTCATCATTTCGCTGGATCAAATCAGCATGATTGACGGCAACACCGTGTACGTGGGAGAGAAAGCCATTCCCGTTGGCGAAACGTACCGAGAGGCACTCTACAAGTTGGTGCGCGACCCAGGATAGCGACCTTGCTAGTTGATCTACAGTCTTTGCACTGGCTAGCTACTCCTGCCTGATGGGCTTTATGGCTACTACCGGCTCCGGCAACGGCTCTTTCCGCAAGCCAGAGACTGGTTATGCTACTACCGCTGCTGGCCTAGGATCGCGAAATAGGCTGCGGCTAAGGCTTACGACTCCTTATCGTATTGCCTGGCCGTAACTCTTCAGTATCTTATGGCTTATGAGCTATCTAGTACGCTATAGT
This sequence comes from Hymenobacter sp. AT01-02, assembly GCF_000961955.2. Lineage (NCBI taxonomy): Bacteria > Pseudomonadati > Bacteroidota > Cytophagia > Cytophagales > Hymenobacteraceae > Hymenobacter > Hymenobacter sp. AT01-02. The sequence goes on along the minus strand of NZ_JZIR02000081.1, from coordinate 4,000 downwards.
ATCGTTATCTTATTGACGCTGAGCACGGCCGTATCGGCTCAGGCGTGGGGCTTCTTTAGCCATCGTCTGATCAACCGGCTGGCCGTGTTTACGCTACCACCCGAAATGATTGGCTTTTACAAGGCCAACATCGACTACCTCACCGACAATGCTACCCGCCCCGATTCGCGGCGGACCGTAGTACCCGGTGAGGCCCCGCGCCACTTTCTCGATGTAGACGTGTACGGCGATTCGGCTGCGTACAAGCTGCCACGCTCCTATGCTGATGCGGTGGCCCTGCTGGGCGAGGATTCACTCCTACGCCACGGTATCGTGCCCTGGCAGGTGGCGCGCATGAAGGGCCAGCTTACGGAGGCCTTCCGCCAACACGATTCGGACCGCATTTTGCGCCTCTCCGCCGACATGGGCCATTACGTAGCCGACGCCTGCGTGCCTTTGCACGCGACCCACAACTACAACGGACAACTCACGGGCCAGCGCGGCATTCACGCTCTGTGGGAAAGCCGCCTGCCGGAACTGCTCAGCGCCAATTACGACTTTTTCACGGGACCTGCCCCCTACCTGGAACGCCCCACCGAAACCATCTGGGCCGTCGTAGGCCGTTCCCACGCCGCCGTCGATTCGGTGTTGCGGGTGGAGCGGGAGCTGACGCAGAAGTTCCCCGAAGACCGCAAGTATGGCTTTGAGCAGCGCAACAACCTCACGGTACGCACTTACTCCCGTGAGTTTGCCCGCGAGTATCATCAGCGCCTCAGCGGCCAAGTAGAGCGCCAGATGCGGCTGGCCCTGCGCTTAGTGGGCGCCTATTGGTATACGGCCTGGGTAGATGCCGGTCAACCCGACCTCGACAAGCTACCCCGCACGGCCTCCGAAGCCGAAAAGCAGCGCCTAGCCCGCGAAGCCGCCGAGGCCGTACCCGCGCCGCAAGCTGCCATACCAGGCCACGACGAGTAGCCCCCCGTATGCAGCGCAGAGGGGCAGTAAGGATTGGGCATTGAGGAGGCGGAGAAACGTTTCTGGGCTACCAGTAGTAGAGGTAGGCTGAATGTTTCTTTAGCCGCTTTGCCCGACCTATGAAAAGTGTGTACACCGTCCTCCTGCTCACAATCTCCAACCTGTTCATGACGTTTGCGTGGTATGGGCACTTGCAGTTCAAGAAGATTTCTTGGCTGCACGGCCTGGGGCTGGTGGGCGTTGTGCTGATTAGCTGGGGGCTGGCTTTCTTTGAGTACGTTTTTCAGGTGCCCGCCAACCGCATTGGGTTTCAGGAAAACGGGGGGCCGTTCAGCTTATTTCAGCTCAAGGTTATTCAAGAAGTAATATCGCTCACGGTATTTACGCTATGCGCCGTGTACGTCTTCAAAACCGATAAGCTGGGGTGGAATCATGTGGTAGGTTTTGCGCTTTTGGTGGCCGCGGTGTATGTGATTTTTCGCAAATGGTAGGCGCTTGTTTTCTGAGCTTTGGCAGGTTCTGTCAGCACGTTGCTACTCCCTCGCACCTGAACAGTATGCCGTTGGCCGGGGCGCAGCTCATTTTCGTCTAAAATTGGACAACTCCGTTATGCCTACTGCGTAGGTAACGCGCCTCTCTACTGAGGCTTTCTTCGTTTTTCTTCTTAAGTCATATGCCGAAACTATACCGGACACTGGTGCTGCTGCTTGCAGGGCTGCTGAGCATTTCCACTGCGCAGGCGCAACGCGTGGGCCTCGTGCTCAGCGGGGGCGGGGCCAAAGGGCTGGCCCACGTGGGGGTTCTGAAAGTGCTAGAAAAGAACCGTATCCCCATCGACTACATTGTGGGCACCAGCATGGGTGCCATTGTGGGGGGCATGTACGCCGCTGGCTACTCACCCCGCGAGATTGAGGAGATTGTGCTCAAGCCAGAGTTTCAGGATTGGGTAGCCAACCGCCCGCTGGAAGGCAAGGTGTACAACTTCTACGACGCCGACCCCTCGCCCGCAGCCCTGCACCTGGGCTTGGCCATAGACTCCGCATTTCGTACACGCGTGACGCCCCGCCTCATCAATGACGCTACGCTGAACTACATGCTGGCAACCATGCTGGCCCCGGCGGGCGCCATTGCCAACTACAACTTCGACAACCTGTTTGTGCCCTACCGCGCCGTAGCGTCAGAAGTGTTTACGCGCCAGAAGGTAGTGCAGCGCTCCGGCTCACTTTCCGATGCCGTGCGCAATTCTATGGCTTTCCCGCTCGCGTTTCGTCCCATCCGCCAAGAGGACGGGCGCTACCTGTTCGACGGAGCCGTAGTAGACAACTTTCCTACCGGCGTTATTCGGGAAGAATTTAAGCCCGATGTAATTATTGGTGTAAACGTGGGCGACGTAGCTTACAGCAAATACCCCAAGGAGAAGGATGACGAGCTGCTTACGAGCACCCTAGTGTTCCTGGGTTCAAATGCTGCGGATACGTTGTCGGTAGGGGCCAATGGGGTCTTCATTCAGCCCGACCTAACGGATTATACGGCCGCCGACTTTGGACGGGTAAAGCGCCTGATTAGCCTAGGTGAGCATGCCGCGGAAGAGAAGTTGGCCCTCACCTTACGGCGCATTCAGCGGCGGGAAGATACCGTGGCCCTACAGCAGCGGCGGCGCCTGTTTCAGGAGCGGGCACCCCGGCCCACATTCACGGGCGTCACAGTGCAGGGCCTGCCCCGGCAGCAGCAGGAGTTTGTGCGTCGGTTCTTCCAGCGTTCCGGCTCTACGTACTCGCCCAGCGACATTGAAGAAGGCTATTTCCGTTTGGTCAGCAATGACTTCTTTACCAACGTGTACCCCCGCATCCGGTACTCGCAGGAGCAGAAAGGCTACGGACTCAGCATCGACGCGCGCCAGGCCAATAACCTCACGGCCGACTTAGGGGTGCTACTGTCGTCGCGCTCCATGAGCAATATTTACCTGGGCGGGGCCTACCGCTACCTCAACCGCTACCTCTATACCGTGCGGGGCAACGCCACCATTGGGCGTTTTTATAACGCAGTGCAGGGGTCGTTCAGGGTTAGCGTACCGGGGCAAATTCCGGTCTACTTCGAGCCCAATATCACCTTCAACAACCTGAACTACCAGGACACGGGAGACCTACTAGGGCAGAATGCGGCCACAAGCCAACTGGTGCAAAGGGACCTGAAAACGTCTTTGCAAATCGGCATCAGCCCGAACTACCGCAGCCGCTACATCTTTGATATTGGCGCCTTCACCAACCGCGACCGGTTTGCCAATACCAGCGAGGTGAACAGCGACGATGAACTGGACCTAAACCGCTTCCAGGGCATCACGTCCGGCATCCGCTTCGAGCGTAACTCCTTGGACCGCCGGCAGTATGCTACCAAGGGCCGCCGGGCCGAGTTTGCGTTCCGCGCAGTTACGGGCCAGGAAAAGTACGAGGCCGGCACTACCGCCAACGGGGTGATGGACCGCAGCAAAAACCAACGCTGGGTGAGGGGCTCCTTGTTTGTGGAGCAATACTTCTCGCTGAACAAGAGCGACTCTGTGGGTGCCAAAACCAACGCGTGGGGCTACACGGTAGATGCCGTAGCTAGTACCCAAGGAGCCTTTGCCACCTACCGGTCTTCCCTGACCACCTCGGCGGCGTTTCTGCCCCTACCCGACTCCCGCACTCTTTTCCTCGATAACTACCGCGGCACGGCCTACGTGGCAGTAGGAGTGCGCTATGTAAAGGGAGTACTGCGGGGGGTAGAATGGCGAACCGAAGCCTTCACGCACGTGCTGGTGCGCCCCTGGAAACAGGCGTTCGACAACCCCGTGCTGGTACGCCGCTCCCAGAGCATAACGCGGCCCTACCTCACCCTAATGACCGGCTTTGTATACCAGACCCCAGTAGGCCCCCTCTCGGTACAGGCTATTCATTATGATGATGACACCCACCGCTTCGGGGTTTTCGCCCACATCGGCTACGTGCTGTTCCGCGAACGGTCGTTGGATTAAGTAACAGAACCGCTTCTACCAAAAACAGATTACCCC
>NZ_JZIR02000080.1:0-10475 GCF_000961955.2 Hymenobacter sp. AT01-02 | reverse complement strand
ATACGCCGTGGGTAGTAGAACCCACCGAGCCCCTTATGTTGCCACCGGCTAGCCTGGCGCCAGTCGTACGATTAGCTTACTTCATTCTCGGCAATCCGGTGTACTTCGCCAAGCTCGCGTTATTGAAGGGCCTGTTGTTTATCAGCTATGTCAAGAGCTACTACTCCTGGTTTCATATCGTGATGATAGTAGTCTTTATCTATCCATGCTATTGGATGGCCTGGCGCGGAAGCCAAGTGGCCGCCGTGTGGCTGCCGGTGCGCGTGTTTCTAGTAAGTGTTATTCTACTACAGGGCCTGATTGTGATGATGACAGTAGAAGACTGGGATGTACGGTTTCTACTACCGGTTCTGCCCTGCACATTTGCATTGGCTGGAATAGGTATTGCCAACACCCCAATCTTTACCCGAAAAGGCCAGTAAGTAACAGCCCTTATACTCCTGACCTAATGTTAAGGGTAGACCAAGCTGATGGATACGTTGCTACACGCCAAGTGGAGCTATTGCTCCAAAGCCAGCCCAAGCTTGTAGTCCCCCTGTGTGCACTGCTACCACTGTGCTACTGGGTTGGAAGTATCCTTGCTCTAACAAATCTAGAATGCCTACCATCATTTTGCTGGTGTAAATGGGGTCGAGCAAAATGCCATGCCGTTGCTGAAACTCGACAATGAACTGCCGCAAAGTAGGTGAAAGACGAGCGTAGCCGCCGCCGTGGTAGGCCGTCTGTAGCTCCCAGTTGGTGTAGGTGTAGCCAGTAGCGTGTTGAGTTAAGCTATGAATATCCGTGCGCAGAAAATCAGCTCCTTTCAGCGCTGCAAATCCTACGGCGTAGTGCTGATGGTGCAAGCCCGTTAGCAAGCCCGCAAGGGTGCCGCCAGTTCCACAGGCCACGCACAGGTAGTCAAACGCAGTCTGGGTTTGAAGTTCAGCTACCAGTTCGGCGCATCCGGGAAGGGCCAGTGCGTTGGAGCCTCCCTCTGGGATTACGTAGGCTGGGCCAGTTTCTCTCAACAACGCCTCCAGCACGTGCGGCTCTTGCTTACGGCGGTAGGTGGCTCGGTCAATAAACCGAAGCGCCATGCCATCGGCCGCCGCTCGGGCGAGGGTAGGGTTGGGAGGAACCGCTGCTAGTTCGTCTCCCCGCACAACCCCAATGGTACGTAGCCCAGTAAGGCGGCCCGCGGTAGCTACGGCAGCCAAGTGGTTGGAGTAGGCCCCTCCAAAGGTTAGCACAGTGTCGTAGCCCAGGCGGCGGGCTTCCTGAAGGTTGTACTTAAGCTTACGCCACTTGTTGCCGGGTAGTTCTGGGTGCGTTAGGTCGTCGCGCAGCAGAAGTAAGCGCACTCCTGCGCACTGGGCAGCTGGCTCATTGAGGGGCTGCAGAAGCATGATAAGGCTATAGTATTAAAGAAGTACAACGTCTTAGTACTTCTGAAAAGTAGCGAGGGGTTGAAAGTACAAAGCCCCAGGAAAAGGTACGCCGCAAAAAGCAGTCAGTATGCTCTTCCTAGGACTTTGCAGAAGCAGGTTAACTAATAGGGTTAGGCCGCTAGTAAGGTGTCCTGCACAGTATGAGGTTCTGGGCGATGCTTCAGGGCGTAGTAGAGAGCCCCCACTAGCACGAGTAGCAGCAGAATAGAAGATACCATAGAAACCGTGTTGCCGATGGCATATTGCGTAGGCTCGAAACGGAACTCAATGGTATGGGTACCGGCCGGTACTTGCATGGCCCGCAGCACATAGTTTGCCCGCACATGGGGCACCTGCTTGCCATCTAGGTAGGCGTTCCAGCCATCCTTGTAGTATATCTCCGAGAATACCACAAAGCCATCTTGGGCGGCATTGGCGCGGTACGTTAGCTTATCAGGCTCGTAGGCGGTAAGGGCAATGGTAGAGCCTGACGCCGAATAGGCTGTCTTTTCAAGCGGAAACTTAGAGGCATCTACCACCGCAGCCGTAGCAGGCGTCAGGGTACTAAGGGCTTTAATTTCTTCGTCGGGGTTTTGTACCTTTTGCACCTCGCTTACAAACCAGGCATTGCCCAAGGCGCCGGGGTTGCGCTGCACTTGTTCCGGCTGCTGGGTTTGCGGGTTGGCGGGCACAATGACGTAGCGGGCATTGAGCATGTTGAGCACGCCGGCATTGCCTTGGCTGAGTTGACGCTCAATCAGATCTTGATAGCGGCGCAGTTTGGCCCCGTGGTACCCGCCAATACTCTTATGGTAGTAAGACGTATTAGCTTCGTTAAAGGGGTTGTTCAAGTTGTACACCCGGTAGCTCAGGTCCTTGTCCTGCAGGATCTGCTGGTCGAGAGCGGTAGGGGTGAATTGCTCGGCAATGGTTTCACGTTGGAAGTTGCCATCATTGAGGTAGCGCTTATCTACTCCCCACAGGTCTACTAAGGTAAGCAAGCCTACAAGCGCGGCCGCCGTGCTAGTAGAGAGTTTGCGCCGCAGAAAAAACCACAGAACCCCACCCGTGAGAGCAACAAAAATGAGGGAGCGGAACACGTCGGTGCGCATCAAAGAGGCACGGTCGGCGCGCAGTGCATCAAGCGGGAAGCCCTGCTGCTGAAGCTGGGCATCAATGGGCGCCGCAAAGTCAGATACCATGCCGGCCAAGAATGCCAAGGCGCAGATACCCGCCGTGATATACAGCGCACGCAGTACCTGCTGCTTGAGGGTAGCTGTTTCGGCGTCGTCGGTAGGCTGGGCCGTGAGGGCCGCCAGGCTGGGGTGGACACTGCCAGGCACGGCTGGCGCAGCAGCCCGGCCCCGTAGCACGCGCGCTAACGCCAGAACTGCCAACAGAGGCATAGCCAGCTGCGCTATAACCAAGGCCATACTCACGGAGCGGAACTTGTTGTACCCGGGGAAGTAGTCAAACATCAGGTTGTTGAACACCCCAAAGTTTTTGCCCCAGGCCAGTACAATCGACAAAGTGGTGCCCACTAACAGCCAGATTCGGGTACGCCGGTCGGCTACCAGCAGGCCTAGCACAAATAGGAAGCACACTACGGCACCCACGTACACGGGCCCACTGGTAACGGGTTGGTCGCCCCAGTACAGGGGCATCTGGGCTAGGTAGTCGGTTAGCTGCACGGGCGGGACGCCAGCCGCAGCCAAGGCCTTCCCGGTTTCCGATGATTCGCTGAGTTTGCCTTGCGAGGCACCACCGTAGAAGTTGGGCACCAGCAGGGTAATAGTTTCGCCCACGCCATAGCTCCAGCCAAAAGCGTAATCCCGGTCCAGACCAGAGCCTACCGCATCTTCGGCCGCCGGTGCCGGCTGACCTGGGGCAGTAGGAGCCGGCGTTGTCAGCTCCGACTTGCCACGGATGCTGTACTTGCCGTATTCTAAGGTAGTATATAGGCGGCCAAAGCTGACGCCTACGGCCAGCAGGGCCCCTACGCCCAGGATAGCAGTGCGGGTTAAGAAGTCAGCCAACCGCTTTTCGCGCAACGCAAAAACCAGCTCTACCACCCCAAACACTAGTACCAGCAACAGCAGGTAGTAAGTGATTTGCAAGTGGTTGGAGCGCACGTTCATGGTAAGCCCCAGGGTAAACAAGGCTGCTCCTAGCCACCGGTTGCGCCGAAATGCTACCAGCAATCCGCCGAGTACCAGCGGCGCATACGCCAAGGCTAAGCTTTTGGTATTGTGGCCCGCCGCCAAAATGACCAGGTTGTAGCTAGTGAAACCTAGCGCTACTGCACCCACCACGGCAATCAGCGGGCGGATACCTAGCGCTATGAACAGCACGTAGCCGCACAACAACGCTAAGAATAAGTTGGCTACTACCGCCGGCAAGCCCAGTGTAAATAGGCTGTGCAGGTAGCCACTCATGTCGCCGGGGAAGCGGGTACTGATGAGGTAGGTAGGCATCCCCGAGAACATGGAGTTTGTCCAGAGGGCTTCGTGGCCGGTTTTGGCTCGCCACTCGGCTGCCTCGTGGGCACCTCCATTAAACTGCACGATGTCGTGCTGGGCCAAGGTCTTTCCATCAAAAAGGATGGGGGAAAAGTACACGGCGGCCAGCACCAGGAAAAACACAACGGCTAGCAGGTGCGGTAGCACCCGCCGCCACAGCGGCACAGTGGCCGGACGGGAAATAGTGGTCATTCGGCTTACAGAAAGTCGGAAAACTACTTGCCCGGCCCCTCGGCCCGGCAAAGCAGCCCGAAGGTAGCCGTTTTCAGGCTTTTCAAATCGGCTTATTCAACGAAATACCCATGCCCCTTGCTTGCAGCTGCACAGGTGGGGTGCGAATTTCAACTAGTGGCCTAGGTGAGGTGGCATTGCATAACGGCGTAGCGGCAGGTGCCTTTAACCGCATTAGCTGGTAGCTGGCTGCCGAAACCTGCTGTTGTAAAGAGCTACTGAAAACAGGATAACGCCATACGCAATCAGTTCGGGCGTCGTTGCTTGCTCGCCGAAGTAGAGAAATGCCAGTACAAAGCTGACCAGCGGGTTGATGTACATCCAAATGCCCACCGTGCCCGAGGGCAGCACATTGAGGGCGTACAAGTTCAGGAACAGCGGAATGATGGTGAAACCAATACTAAGTACTGTTGTCACCGAAAGCAGGTGCGCGTCGCGGAAACCGGCTACTGGGTTGGCACCCAGTAGGGGCGCTAATGGCAGAATAACTAAGGCAGCCAAGCCCAGCTGCACCGTCAGAAGCACAAGGCGGTCGTAGCCCTGCAGGCGGCGCTGGCTGATGAGGTAGGCGGCATAGGTGAAGGCTACAACCAGGCTCAGTAGCAACGTGCGAATATTGCCCGCGCCTAACAACAAGCAGCTAAGCGCGCTCAGCCCAATAGCCAGCCACTGATTGGTGCGCAGCTTTTCGCCCAGCACTGCGAAGCCTAACAAAGCTGTAAGAATAGGGCATACCAAATAAGCAAAAGAGCCCGCCTGCACACTCACTTGGTTGATGACGTAAATGAACAGCAACCAGTTGGAGGTGAGCAGCAAGCCGCCAATCACCGTGCTGCTAGCTGCTTGACGCCGTTCGGTGGCGGATGCTGCTCGCCACTGTTGCCACGTTGTCCGTACCGCATCGCGCCGAAAGATGCCGTGGATGAGTAGTAGGAACGTGAGGGAAAGCAGAATCCGGAAGAACAGAATTTGGCCGCTGGCATAGCCAGCCAACCACCGCAATGGAATGGGGAAGAAGCCCCAAATAAGAAAGGCCGCAAGAGCGGCCAGGTGATGACGCGAAAGTTTCACAATACAACTCGAAATGGCAATGAGCCCGCAAAGGTACGGTAGTCAACCCCAACTGTCGGAACTATCCGGGCTGCTGTACCTTTGCGCCGCCATGCTTCAGTTCGAAACCCTACCCGCCCTCACCGGAGGAACCCTGCTCCAAGCGCCTGCCCAGGCCGCTGCCGTACACCAATTGCTACTTGACAGCCGCCGACTAGGACAACCAGTTGGGGCGGTTTTCTTTGCCTTGCAAGGGCCGCGTCACGACGGACATCGCTACCTCTCAGAGCTGTATAGCCGCGGTGTGCGTTTGTTTGTGGTAGCGGAGGAGGCCGCAATTTCTGGGGGGTGCGCGGCCTTCCCAGAAGCCGGTTTTCTGCTGGTAGATGATACCTTGGCAGCCTTGCAGGCTCTAGCAGCGCATCACCGTCAGCAGTTTCGGCTGCCCGTAATGGGCATCACGGGGTCCAATGGCAAAACTATTGTAAAGGAATGGCTGGCCCAGTTGCTAAGCGCCGACGAGCTGATCTGCAAAAGTCCATTAAGCTTCAACTCGCAGGTAGGTGTGCCCCTGAGCGTGTGGGAACTGAACAGTACGCATACCCTCGGCATCTTTGAAGCGGGTATTTCCGAGCCCACTGAAATGGCCCGCTTGGCCCGCATTATTCAGCCCACACTAGGCGTGTTTACCAATCTTGGCACCGCTCACGACGCAGGATTTAGCTCTCCGCGGCAAAAAGTGGAGGAAAAGATGCACCTATTTCAGGACGTAGACACCTTGTTCTACTGCGCCGACCATTCGTTGGTGCACGAGGTGGCCCGGCAGCAGCTGAGTACCCGACGAACCGTACTGTATGCCTGGACGCGCCAACGTTTTCTTTTTGACGCCCAGCAGGCCGATGTGCTTATTAGTATTCACGATGCCTCCGCCGACCGTACCGTAGTGCACGTGGAGCGTGCCCGCCCCCGGCCCCAAGAACATACGTTTACCCTCCCCTTTGCCGATGACCCTTCGGTAGAAAACGCCCTGCACTGCTTGGTGGTGCTACTATGGCGGCAAGTAGCTCCCGCAGAAATCCAGCGCCGCCTCGACCGGCTGCAGCCCGTAGCCATGCGCTTGGAGATGAAGCAGGCCCTCAACGATTGCTACGTCCTTGACGACACGTATAACAATGACTTGGCGGGCCTTACTTTGGCTCTGGACGCGCTGGCCCGGCAGCCCCGCCGTGGGCGTCGGGCCCTCATCCTCTCTGATGTGCTGGAATCTGGATTGCCAGCCGCGGAATTGTATGCCCGAGTAGCGGCCCAACTTACGGCGCGCGGGGTGGAGCGGCTTGTTGGCATCGGCCCCGAAATTAGTCAGAACGCGGCCGCCTTTACCGGACTGGAAGGAGCTTTCTTCCCGCATACCGAAGCCTTCCTAGCCGCCTTCCAGCCCGACGACTATCACCACGAAACTATCTTAGTGAAGGGTGCCCGCCGCTACGGGTTTGAGCGAATAGTAACCGCCTTCCAGGAAAAAATTCATGGTACGGTGCTGGAAGTAAACCTTGATGCACTGGTGCACAACCTCAATTTCTACCGGCGGCGGCTACAGCCTGGCGTGAAGCTCATGGTGATGGTAAAGGCCTTTGCCTATGGTAGCGGCTCCTATGAAGTAGCCAACCTACTGCAGTTTCACCGCGTCGATTACTTAGCAGTAGCCTATGCTGATGAGGGGGTAGACCTACGCCAGCACGGTATCAGCTTGCCCCTGATGGTGATGAATCCGGCACCCGACGCGTTTCAGAAATTACGGCAGTACCACTTAGAACCTGAAATCTACTCTTTCGAACTGCTCAAGGCGTATCTACGTGCTGCTGAGGAGGGCCCCATGCCTGCCATTCATCTCAAGCTGGACACCGGTATGCGCCGGCTTGGTTTTGGGGAAGAAGACATACCAGAGCTGTGTCGCTATCTAAGTGAAAATGCCTTTCGCCTGCGAGTAGCCAGTGCTCTTACGCACCTGGCCGGTGCCGATGAAGAACAGCACAACGACTTTTCGCGCCAGCAGCTAGCCGCTTTTCACCGCATGACGCCGCAAGTAGAAGAGGCGTTGGGCTACCCTATTATCAAGCACGCTCTCAACTCGGCGGGCATCGTACGGTTTCCCGACGAACACATAGATATGGTACGGCTTGGTATTGGGTTGTACGGGGTAGAAGCCACTGGTCAGCAGCAAGATGCGCTCCGGCCTGTTAGTGCGCTACGTACTACTATCTCTCAAATTAAAAGGCTGCCGGCTGGCCAAACAGTAGGCTACAGCCGCCGCGGACAAGCTGTTGATTTTGAACGGCGTATAGCCACTATTGCTATCGCTACGCCGATGGGTACGATAGGCGCTTCGGGAACGGTGCCGGGGAAGTGCTCGTGAGGGGGCAGCGGGCGCCCCTTGTTGGCAATGTGTGTATGGACATGTGCATGGTGGATGTAACGAATATTCCAGAAGCACAAGCGGGCGATGCCGCCACAATTTTTGGAGCCGGTTTGTCCCTATCCGAGTTGGCCGGTCGCATTGGCACCATTCCCTATGAGCTACTTACCAACGTGAGTGAGCGAGTTAAGCGAGTATTCGTGGCGGAGTAAAGTATAACTATCTACTTGTTGCTGTGTAGTAGTACAATGTTCAGTGCTAAATACTATTTTTGGTTTTCCTGTTTTGGGAGTACTTCACTGCTATTGGACCAAAGCGAGTGTAGTGGTTTGCTAGGCGCATAGTCAACTGCTAATCCGCAGGTTGCTACTGCTTGCCCCTAGTAGTACACTAGTGTCTGCAAAACAGTAAAAGCGAAAGAGTTTTGTCGGTTAAGCAGGACTATTAAACGGCGAGTTGCTTGCGTTCAACCAGCACTAGCTGCGTCCTTTTCACTAGTATAGTACTTTCGCGTCTGGTCTAATGAAGTCCCATTTTGGGTCAAGTTGGCTTGAGAAAATGCTGCTCAGTAGTAAGCTGGTGGCATCTGCTTGGCCTTTCTTCTTTCACACTTCTGCGTTATAGTATATGAGTCGTTTTATCCGCTTACCCTGGTGGCAGCGCAGCTTCCTGTGGCTACTGTTGGTATGGGGTGTTGCTACCCATTGCGCCCAGGCCGCCGATAAACCATCATTAGAAGGCTACTGGAAAGGACCACTAAAAGTACCAGGTGGAGAACTAGAAGTGATTTTCCGTTTAGTAAGCCTTTCCAATGGCACCTACTTCGCCACACTCGATGTGCCACTTCAGAAGGTAAGCCGAATGCCGGTGGCAGTAACAGTACGCGGTGATACCGTGACGTTTGTTGCAGAGGAAGCCGGAAGTCAGTTTTCGGGTCAGCTAGCCGCTAGTGGCAAAGAAGTGCAAGGAGTGTGGAAGCAGCCGGGTTACGAAGTGCCAATGACGCTTAACTACGCCCCCCCCGCAATAAGCACCGCACCCAAAGCACGCCTGACTCCTCCATACCGGGAAGAAGAAGTAACCTTTAGCAACCTGACGGCCGATGTACGCTTTGCGGGTATGCTAACAGTACCCGCGGGAGAAGGACCCTTCCCGGCAGTAGTACTACTAACTGATGAAAGTGCGCAGGACCGAGAAGGCTCCTACGGTGATTACCGTTTGTTGGGCGCCTAGGCGACTACCTTACCCGCCGCGGGGTAGCCGTGCTGCGGTATGATGGCCGTGGGGTAGGCCAATCAACGGGTGAAGCTGGCAAGGCAGGCATTCCGGGTGCCATATCTGATGTGCAGGCAGCTCTAAACTTCTTGCGTACCCGCCCCGAAATTGACTTAGGGCATTTGGGTGTTATTGGTCACGGGGAGGGCGGAAATGTAGCCTTACTAACCGCAACGCAGCCCCTTCCCCCGGCCTTTGTGGTTACGTTAGGAGCGCCTGGCCTTAGTGGCACCAATCTGGTTTTGCAGCAGCAGCAGGCCTTGCTACGTGCCCAAACTACGGACCCCGTGTTAGTAGAAGCGGGCATCAAGCGCCAACAGGCAATGCTGGACATAATTCGTCAAACCCCCGATGCAGCGCAAGCCCAAACCATTGTCGCTAACATGTTGCGGCAAAACAACCCCTCCATGGAAGTGCAAGTGGCCCAAGACAGCGCCACCCGCCTTACGTCGCCCGCGTATCGTACATTCTTAAGTTTTGACCCACTGGAAAAGCTAGCTGACGTTAAATGCCCAGTGTTGCTGCTCAACGGTACGGCCGACCTTACTGTGGCGGCGGAACCTAATCTGCTGGCTCTTTCCAAGGCGCTGAAGTCCGATAAAGAGGTGGCAGTGCGCAAGCTGCCGGGCGTGAATCACTTATTTCAGCCCAGCCGTACGGAGTGGCCGCTAGTAAATGGGCAGCAAAAGCCTGTTTTCTCGCCTGCCACCCAAGAGATTATTCGGGAATGGATTGTGCAACAGTCCAAAGCGAAAAAATAGACCGTAATATATTGTGGTTTATATATTAAAAAGGCCCAAATGTTCTTAACATTCGGGCTTTTTTGGCGTAAGCGCAACTTCATTCCCTCAATCTCCCCATGAAAAAGCACCTTCTTTCTCTCTTTGCCGCAGCAGCTTTACTCTCGGCTTGTAATGACCTCAAAAAGCCTGAGGAAAAAGACCAACCCCAGGAAGCTACCAACGATACCGCAGTAGTATACCGCAACGGCGAAACGGCTGGTGAAGCTGCCAACGATGCCGTAGACGCTACAAAAGATGCGGCTAACAAAGTAGCCTCAGCCACCGAGAATGCTTGGGATATGACCAAGGCTAAGTTGGCTGATGTGAAGTATGAAGAAATTGACCTGCCCGAAGTAAGCGTGCGTAGCGACGACAACTATAGCGTGTATGGCTTGGAAGAAAAAGTACTGTTTGACACTGACAAAGCAGTCATTAAGCCTTCCGCCACTCGCGCTCTATCTGAAATAGGTGCCTCTATTGCCCGCCGCTACAAAGGCGCTGATGTGCGCATCATGGGTTTCGCCGACTCTCGTGGCGACAAGAGCTACAATAAAGAGCTGAGCGAGCAACGTGCTGAGGCCGTACGTAACTGGTTGCAGCAAAACGTTCACATCGAAGCATCACGCCTGAGTGTTGAGCCTATGGGTGAATCGGCGCCAGTAGCATCGAACAGCACGGCAGCTGGCCGGCAGGAAAACCGCCGCGTGGAAATTGCTGTGAAGCGCTAGGTAGCGCATCTAACTACCATACGGTTATACAAAAAGCCCCCGCTTCTTTCAGGAAGCGGGGGGTTTTT
>NZ_JZIR02000008.1:0-70139 GCF_000961955.2 Hymenobacter sp. AT01-02 | reverse complement strand
AAGGCCTCCTGAATTCAGGAGGCCTTTTTCAACTTATAAACCCGAAGGATTATTTCTTAACGATGCGGCGAGTAACTTTTGCATCACCTTCTCCTACTGATACCAAGTAAGAGCCAGATTGCAGTTCGCTCATATTGAGTTCGCCATTGGCGCCTAGTTTCTGAGTACGAATTATACGACCTGTCATGTCGGTGATAACGGCGTTCAAGCTTCCGTGGAAGCACCTAACTGGATGGTGAGTACATTCTCTACTGGGTTAGGATACATTACTGCCTCCACACCATTGATGTTGGTTACTGCTACCGGAGCCGTATAGTGGGTAGTACCATCCACGTCAATTTGCTTCAAGCGGTAGTACGAAGTACCAGCCAAAGGCTTGGTGTCAATAGCGTTGTAGCTAGTAGCCGTATTTGTGGTGCCTTTGCCTTCGCGTGACAAAATCGTTTCGAATGCTTTTGCATCGCTGCTACGCTGCACCTCGAAGCTTTTGTTGTTAAGCTCGCTAGCAGTTTTCCAAGTGATGGCAACCTGATTACTACGAAGCTTAGCGTCAAAAGATACTAGCGTTACTGGTAGGGGAGTACCTGGGGCAATAACACCAGGGATGGTATTCGGCACTGGCGGCGACAGATAGTTTTCAGCACCGGGTACGCTCACATTGAAGTTGTTGTCAATGTTGTTGTACTCAAAAGTATAGAAGTAGTACGTAACCCCTGGATCAAATCCTTCGATTACGGTAGACTGGTTAGGACCAGCGTACACTACATAGTATCCAGCGAAGATCTGGTCACCACGACCGTAAACTTGGTTACCGGTTTGGTAAGATCTACCATCCTGAGGCTGATTGTTGGCTGCCAGTTCGGGGTTTGTGCTGGCTACAATGATACGACCTTCACCGTACCCTTGCGTAGCGTAATCAGAAGGCAACCCTGCAAATGACACCGTTACACTTGTACCAGTGCGAGATACAGTAGGAGTGCTGCGTAGAGTTGGCTCATTATCGATGGAACGACCGGAAAGCAAGCCATTGCTAGCAAAGCTCTGCGTAGATCTATTGGAGAAGTCGTTGCTCTGGAACTGAAGCGTCGATTGAGCAGTACCTAAGTAAGTAGGCCGGTACCGCACATACACTGGCCGGTTGATCGTATAAGTTACTGTGTCCGGAGTTAGAGTTACCGTACTCGCAAAGTTCACATTATCCAATGACAGTTCAAACTGCTGAATTCCAAGCGGGTTCAGCGGGTTCGTGCTTAGGCTCTTCGAGATAACTACCGGTTGAAGAACACGCTGAGCATTGACAATTAGTGCCTGAGAGGCAGAGGTAGTGTTAACAATGACGTTGCGAATTTCTTGCAGGCCATTAAGCAACTCAATAGAAGGCTCGCTGGTACCCGCAACAGGAATACCTTGTGATACAGCAGGAGCACTTGCATTTAAAATCAACGAAGACGTTGTTAAAGCTGCATCTGGCAGAAAGCGTACGTACACCGATACTTCTGCTACATCTCCGCTGCTGGTATTACGCGGAACAACGATAGAGTTACCAGTTGTAGTAATTCCAACGAAGTTCGGCTCCAACGATACCTGGAAATACAAGGGAGCTGTAACCGTAATGTCTTGTAGTAGGTTTGTTCCCGACAACAGATAAGACTGCACAGAGGAAGCAACGCCAGGAACAGTGGAGAACTGGGCAAGAACGCCCGAAGCGTTGATTACCGAGTTATTACCCGTACTGTTTGCAGAGATGGTTACTACTACGTTTGTAGCACCTGTGCTGCTAGCAGTGATATCGCCACTAAAAGGCCCTGCATCAATACGACCAGCCAACTGAACCTCGATAGTGCGTAGTGAGACGGTACCGTTGCTAGGAGCAATAGTTAGAGGGCCAGTTGTAAAGTTACCACCAGCCGTAGCGTCGCGGAATACAATGTTAGACCTTGAGCCAGTCAGAACTAACGGAGTAGTTAAGTTGCCTGCGTTTACCGTAAACGAAAGAACTTGGGCAGATCCACTGCTAGATACAGTACCGAAATCTAGCGAAGTAGGGTTTGCTGAGATGAAGGGGCCAGTAGGTCTGGGGGTAGCCTCACCAGTAACGGCTACTAGAGCAGTAGCACCGCCATTACCCGTTGTTGCTATCGTAATGTTGCTGTTATAGGTACCACCAGTAGCAGGAGCAAATCGAGCTTGCAGTGCGGTGTTAACAGTGTTGTTCGTCGGAGTGAGGGTTACCGTTTGAACAAATGCACCGGATGTACCTACCCGAATCTCAAAGCCATTAGGAGCTGTTACTGTAACGTCTGAAGTTATGTTTGAGCCGGTTACAGTGAATGACTGAGGAGTACTAACCTGCTCAGCCTGAAGCTGACCAAAGCTTAAGGATCTTGGTGATGCCGAGAGGCTGGCAGGAGGTAACACCCCTGTACCAGAAACGCTTACGTTACGAGTAGTTGCTCCTTGGCTGGTGAAAGTTACAGCATCAACGTAGTTCCGCGCAGCGGTAGGCGTGAAAGCTACATATATAGTAGTGTTTACTGCACCATTACCATCTTGGGCTAGACTAAGCGTCTGGTTATATGTCCCATTGGCTGTAGCACTTACTGAAAAGCCAGTGGGAGCTGTAACAACGACAGGTGCTGTCAGGGAAGTAGCCGTAACGGCTACACTCATAGAGGAAGAAGTAGTATTGATAACTTGGTTACCAAAACCCAGCGCGGTTGGGTTTACCGTGATAGTAGGAGTACCTGCTACACCAGTACCTTTTACATCTATAAATGCTTGTACTGCTCCTCCTTGTCTTCCTCCCGTTGTCCCAAATGCCTGAATGTATTGACCATTTGTCTCTCCTACCGAAGAAGGACGAAAACGCACGAGAAAGTTACCTCCTGCAGAAGGTAAAGTCAAAGAGTTAGAATACGAAGTACCTCCATCAGTGCTACCTTCAAAAGATGCGGCGTTGGAAAAGCTAACTGTAATATTGCCGGTTAGATTAGCACCTGTGAAGGAGTACTGCTTAGGCGACGATGTTAAGCCCACTTGCACTTCGCCAAAACTATCTGGGGAAGTCTCTGTGGTTGAAGGATTGGGTGTAATCTGAGCCTGCACAAAGCTCGGCAAAGCTAAAAGCATTACCAGAAGAACCCACAATCGACTCAAATGGCCGCGCTTGTGGTTACTCAAGTATTTGTTTTTCATGAGTTATGGAAAGAAGTGTTTTACAAAGTGCTAATGGCGTTTCTGCTTTGTCTGAGCAGTAGGCACCAAGGAATTAGGGAAGTTTTATCAAGGGTCACATACGTGTGCACAAAACAAATAGACTAGTATTTTTTTTAGTCATTTTTTGATTTATTTTATACGAATGTACAAGCTAAACGCCGCGTCAGTGGTCATATTTCGTGCCAAGATGATGAGCTTGTATACAGTAGTGTCCTATTGTTAAATTAGTTGACTAGCGTGTTTATCCCTCAACTGTCGAAAGAACATGCAAATTTGATGCTTTCTGGGCATAGTTCCTTACGTAGAATAAAAATAAAAATTACAATCATATTATTTAGATAATACAAATTATACTATATATCCTCATTACCTCGTTATAGATTTACTGTAGACGTTTTTGGTAGGATTTACACAGGAAATAGTGCTTGTACATCTATATCACTTCAGTAGCTATTAGAGCCTATTACTCACGTATCTGCATGTCTTTTTACTAGAAGCTCGGCTATAAATAGTGTTGCTTAGCAATTTATATGGCCTTGGGCCCCTGCTTGTTTAAGTTCTATCCCGCCTATTTCCTTTTATCATAAAAATATATATCCCTATATTCTGCTTGTAATACCGGACAGCCTTCTGACCATAACAATATTTTCGTAGTTTTTTAGTTGCGGGGTATGTTTGAGCTTTTCTACTAGGATACTACATGTGGCACAAACTCAGATAGGTTCGTGATAAAACCGGCTGCTCTACGGAAGCCTATTGCACACGCTTCTCCTGTCCAGAACACACCGGCTTGGTACAATCTGTTTTCACTGTCGGCTGGCAATTCTGCAAACGTCTGGTAGATAGCTAACTGCTCTGCGTAGTCGCCAGCGGTAGAAGGCAAAGCAACTCCTTCGCGAATTTCGACTACATCTTGACCTTCGCGACCTAGTACCGGCTTACGTACACAACGCCCTGGCAGTGGGCTGTCTAGTTTCGCTTCTAGCAAGAGTGGATGATGAGGAAAACATTGCCACAGCCACGCCAGGATAGCCTTACTTTGAAATAGTAGCGTGTAAGCAGGATTAGCCACGACTACATCACGGCTCTGCAGGAGTTGAGTGAGGTCGGCCGTCAAATCTGGTTCTTCCTCAGCCAGGAGCTCCCAGGGTACCAGTTTAAACAAAAAACCAAAGCGCTGCCACTGGCCTAGTGCCGTTTCAGCCCATACTCCCCGCTCCTCCCCTACTACTGATACTTGCATGGCGTCTACCGAGCAAACATGCACATAGCTGAATCCCACTTCCTGCGCAGCGGCAGCTACAACGGCACAATTCGTTACGTCCTCCGCACTATCAGGTAAATGCACCAGCAACAGGGTAGGCTCCAAATCCTCGTTTAGCTCCCGCCAGCGGTTGAGCTGCTCCTGTAGTCCTTCGAACAGACCGTTGGCTTGGCGGTCTTCATTGGCCAATCCGGCCGCCATTAAGCTGGCCCACTGCACCACGGCTGTTTCGGGAATACTAGTAGCCGTATCAGCATTGAACTCAAGTAGCTTGGGCCCCTCAGGCGTTTGAGCTATATCAAACCGCCCATACAAGTGCCAATGACGCTCGTCGTTCCAAGAGTGTCGCACGGCAGCCCACAGGTTTTCTGGAATGCAGAAAGTGCGGAGCAGCTCATCAGGAATAGGATCGGGGATGCTTTGTACTAGCAACTCATATAGCGCGTTGGTAGCATCAAAAAGCTCGTCGGCGGCGGCTTCAGGAAGTTGTACGGCTTCGCGAGCTACGTAGTGCTGGCAGGCATCTTCTACGGCCCATTCCCACCCCAAGGCCCGCACCGCAGGCCCTACATCACCAGCTAATGGTAATAGTTGAATCTGCTTCATTTCCTTCCTGTCAATTAGCCTCCAAATCCACGGCTGCCACCACGGCTACCAAATCCGCTACTGCGGCTGGAGCGCGGGGCGCTGCTGCGAATACTACTACGACCATAACCCGTGTTGCGTGTCACGGTACTACTAGGTCTAATTCCGGACGAAGTAGTAGTACGGTTGCCCGAAAACCCACGGCCAAAGAATCCGCGGCCTTGGTCCCGCTCCTGAGCCACTCGGCCGCGCCACCCCATATTCTGCTGTAAAACGCCTGGGTTTGCATAATAAGAGGGCTGAGGGGTAAGGAAACGCCCGGCCATGTACCCGATACCGCTCCACATGAGCACGTCCATCATGCTAGTGCCTCCTACGCGGTTTTCGGTATGCTGCCGACTATAATCCTGCATCTGACGCTGCAGGGCTTGGCCTTGCAACGTATCTACTTTCCCATCAAAGTGATGTAGGATGGCGGCGACCTCCTCTTTGCCCGCGGGGCGCTCGGCTGTAATCTTCCATTGCCCGGGTTGTACCTCGGTCATTTCCGTCAAAACGCCCTGAGAATACGAATCCCCGTTGCTCCAGTCGCCTGCCGCTGCAGTTTCAGCGTCGGACGATCCACCGGAGCAAGCGGGTAATACTAGGCCGAAGCTGGCTGCCGCGGCTATCAGCAGCACATTCCGGCGCCAATCACCAAGAGGATAGTAAGGTTTGTTCATAGCGAATGACTGTAGGATGTTACTTTCTAGAAAAATGGTTGCACCGAGGCCCTTTACCACGGCTATCAGCTGTCGTCACCCACTACGGAGTAGGCTCTACAAATTGCCTTATTCCCACAGGGGATAATGCTCCAAATGCACTTCCTGACCGAAGAAGATACGGGTGCTCTCCTCAAAGGAACGCGTGAAATCGGATACGTAAAAATGATGCATGGGTGCTGTTTGGCTTTCGGCCGCTGCCAGCTGATTCTCTAGCAAGTACCGCCGCACGTGCTCAGCTACTACATCAGAAGCGTCTAGGACTTCCGTGTGCCCCTGGTAGTAGTCGGCAATTTGCTGCTTGATAAGGGGGTAGTGAGTGCATCCCAATACCAAGGCTTCAATTCCCTGCAGTATAGGGTTGGTGAGATAGGACTGAATGATATTGTCACTCACATTATTCTCAAAGAAGCCTTCCTCAATCATAGGTGCCAAGAGAGGGGTAGCCAGACTTTGCAACTGTACTTCGGCATTCAGGTCGTCTATCTTCTTCCGGTACACATTACTGTTTACCGTTTGCTTGGTACCGATGAGGCCCACTGTGCGGCCGGCGTACGTTTGGCCAATGTGCGCCACAATAGGATCAATCACATTAAGCACTCGTGCTTTCGACCCTACATACTCGCGCACGAGTTCATAAGCGGCAGCCGAGGCCGAGTTGCAGGCAATCAGAATAACCTTACACTGCTGCTTGAGCAGCAGGTCACATATCTTAATGGAATAGGCCTGGATAGCTGCCGTGCTTTTGTCGCCGTACGGGAGGTGCGCAGTATCGCCGAAATACACGAGCCGCTCGTGGGGAAGTACGCGGTTGACGGCCCGCGCCACAGTGAGGCCACCGATGCCGCTGTCGAATACACCAATGGGACGGGAGGTCAGGTCAGGAGTTGTAAGTACCATAGCGGAGGCGAAGGTACATAACGCGGGCGCAGGAGCGAGAGTGAGTGGTTCTGGTCCGTCTACCGCGCGTTGGAGCTGGTCTACATCTTACGCGCTTCTTGTGGTACTTTACGTGCAGATTTAGCCATTTTCCTATATTGGTCGCATGAGCAAGATTCTGGAGGAAATAGATCAGGCCCTGACAGCTTTCGATTCCAGCCGCGGCCGCCCTGTTGCCATTGAGTTAGGCGAACGGAAATACACGCAACTAGTGCTCGATGTGGCCTACTTGCACGCTGACGGCGGCGACCTAACGCACAATACCGGCCGGCCGCTAGCCTACCGGGGCCTGGAAATACTACGCGACGACACGCACCGCGACCGAGTCCGGGTGATTTAGCCCTTCTCAGCTCAACCTGTTTTCTGGCTGTAACCTACTATTTGCGGGTGCATTGGCACCTTGCTAATACCTATCCGTGTATAGGCAATAATTCATCTACTATCTATGTTCAGCAAGGTGTCGTTAAAATTTTTTAGGCACCAATTTGTATGGCCTGGAGTATTGTTGCTACTCATTTTACTAGTCCGCCTGTATGGATTACGAAATGGTGGCGCGTTGGCCTTTCCAGACGAAGAGCGGTATCTCCAATCTGTAGAAGCAGTAGAGGCACTGGCGAGTGGTAATGCGGAGCAAGCCTGTCTGCACTTAGCAGATACTCAGGGACGTCCGGCCGATGCTATTTTTCGGTTGCCGGTTGCCGGCTTGCAAGTACTTCTACATAATGTGTGGGGAGTGCCCGTTACCGCGCCCTTCTCTCTCCTGTTGCCCCAACTCATGAATTGGCTGGTGCTTATATGCAACCTAGTATTGCTAGGCTACCTCGCCCATCGATGGCTTACAAGGCGTGTTGCAGTGGCTGTAGTGCTTGTGTACTCTTCATTGGGAAGTACACAGTTGTACGTGCGGCACCTCCTACCCTATGATATGGCGTTGGGTATTACCCTGCTCTTGATGGTGTTGCTAACAGCTCCAAAAGCAAGATCGTGGAGTGCACACCGCCGGGGTTTTGTTGCGGGCACATTGGCATTAGTAGCTTTTGCTACCTATCCAGGCTATTATTTCGGTTTGATTGTACCAGCAGCATTAGTGTTGACCGCAACTAAGCGTCGTCAATGGTTAGCTGCAATGGGAGCTTTCGGGGTTGGTGCAGGCACAGTATTTATCCCACTAGAGCTGCTGACACGCTTCGGTCACATTTCCTATTTCCGCACATTGCAGAGCCCCCCTTATCTCCCCACACAAGGCGACTTTGCTGAGAGTTTTTCCTTCTTACCCAAATATGTTTGGCATGTAGAAGGAGTACTGGGCGTGATACTGCTTATCGGGGCCATAGTAGGAGTAGGCATCGTTCTAACTAAACCGATTTCAGCATCTCAAGCTATAGGGCTAGCTGTAGTAGCTGGGTGGCTAGTGCATGCTAGTCTAGGCTTCTTTGCACATAAGATGGTTTTCTATGGTCGCCTTGTGCATTTCTTTATGCCCTTCATAGTGCTCTATGCCGGTGTAGCTTTAGAATATTCTGTGCAACGAGAGCGGCTACGCAATCAAGTTATTGTACTAGTGATAGTAGCAGCACTTATAGAATCAGGCAACTTTTGGTGGAGGTACACGCAGATAGCGTATCCACTTGATGTACTAGCAAGCTATGCTGTAACTTCTGCCGTGCCACTACGCTACCTTAATGAGGGCAGAGTTCAGTCTACGCTGAACTACCCACCTGCAAGTGCACAATATGACCTATCGCAAGACACATCTGATTCTCTATTACTTGTCAATTTTACCTATCCCTACCCATTGCCAACCGGCCCATGCCAATTAATACCTCCACCTGTTCATTATCAATTGCTATTTGAGGCTCCTCACTTCTTCTCTTTTCCGGCCTATACATTTGAAAACTTCAGCCCCACAGAGCGGGCTCACTTGTGGCGCTGCGCTTACCAGTGTAGGCTATACCAGCGTACTGGCGGCGGATAATCAACTAGTAGTGCCCACGAGCGAAACCAGTGCAGTACCTTTGCAGCTATGAATCTGCTTTCTGCCGAGAATCTCTCGAAAAACTACGCCGACCGGTGGCTATTCCGGGAACTGAACTTTGGGCTGCAACAGGGCCAACGCGTGGCGCTGGTAGGCATTAATGGCTCGGGCAAAACAACGTTGCTACGCATTCTGGCCGGGTTGGAGCCCCCAGACAGCGGTGAAGTGAGCGTGCGCAAGGACACCCGGGTAGCTTTCTTGGGGCAGCAGCCCGTGTTCGATGAGTCGCTGAACGTGGAGCAAACCATCTTTGCTAGCCAAAACGACACTTTGGCCGCCATCCGCGACTATGAGCACGTAGTAAACGACCCCAACCATTCGCCCAACGACTTGCAGCGGGTAATGGAGCTAATGGACACCTACAATGCGTGGGATTACGATGCTCAAGTAAAGCAAATCCTGGGGCGGTTAGGAATTTTGGGCGACCTATTGGAGCGGCCTGTTAGCAAGCTTTCCGGTGGTCAGCGCAAACGCGTAGCGCTGGCACGGGTGCTCATTGAGGAACCTGATGTGCTTATTCTCGACGAGCCCACCAACCATTTGGACCTAGCTACTATTGAGTGGCTGGAGAACCGCTTGGCAACTCCTTCACTCACGCTGCTGATGGTGACCCACGACCGGTATTTCCTTGACCGCGTAGCCAATGAAATAGTGGAGCTGGACCAAGGCCGCGTACACCGCTACCAAGGAAACTACTCCTATTTTGTGGAGAAGAAGGCTGAGCGCGAACAGATGGAAACCGTGGAGGTTGAAAAGGCACGCAATCTGCTGCGGAAAGAGTTGGAATGGATGCGCCGCCAGCCCCAGGCTCGTGGCACCAAGCAAAAGGCTCGCATCGACGCATTCTACGAAACGCAGGAGAAGGCCAAAACCAAGCTCAAGGGCCCTGATCTAGAATTATCGGTAAAAACTACCCGCCAAGGAGGTAAAATTATCGAGGTGGAGCACCTGCACAAGCAATTTGGGGGCAAGGTGGTGCTGAATGATTTCAGCTACGTTTTCAAGAAAAAAGACCGTATTGGGCTTATCGGCCCGAATGGTGCGGGTAAGTCAACGTTGCTGAACATGCTCACCGGCAAACTGCAGCCCGACTCGGGCGTGGTAGATGCTGGTCAAACTACGGTATTTGGTTACTACACCCAAACAGAACTGGACTTTGACCCTTCTCAGCGCGTGATTGACATTGTGAAGGAAGTAGCCGAAGTAGTGGAAATGGCCGATGGTAGCCAAGTTACGGCTTCGCAATTTTTGCAGCACTTCCAGTTCCCGCCGGCTCAGCAATACACGCTTGTGAGCAAGCTTAGTGGGGGCGAAAAGCGCCGCTTACAACTTCTGCGGGTACTCATCAAGAATCCTAACTTTCTCATTCTCGACGAGCCTACCAACGACCTCGACATCATCACTCTCAATATTCTGGAGGACTTCCTCCTTAATTTCCAAGGGTGCCTGATCATTGTATCGCACGACCGTTACTTCATGGATGCGCTGGTAGAGCAGGTATTTGCCTTGGAGCCCGGCGGAAAAATCCGGCAGTTTCCCGGCAACTATACCGACTACCGGGAGTGGCAGAAAGATCAAGACGCTGAAACGGCGGCTCGCCCGCCCAAGGCAACTGCTTCGGCGGCCCCTGTAGCCGCACCGCCTACCCCGGCTCCTACGGCGGCGTCAGCTAGCACGCCCAAACGCAAGGCCACGTTTGCGGAGAAGAAAGAGTACGAAAACCTGGAGAAAGAAATCGAGCAACTCGAGGCCCTCAAGCAGCAGCTTATTGAGAAGCTCAACTCAGGTACGGGCAACCACCAAGAACTAGCCGACTGGGCTGCTCAGCTTAAACGCACCGACCAAGACCTTGACTCGAAAGGCGAGCGGTGGCTGGAGCTAGCCGACTTTGTGTAAAGAAAAAGCCCCGCACATGCGGGGCTTTTTTATGCCTGATGAGTTGCGCGAGTAGTAAGTATTGCACGCGCTACTTAGTGGCTACCTCCTAGCCTATATATCAGCGGGTAGTACGGCGGTGCCGTTGCTGGGCACGGAGAAAGCCCACACCCGACGCACAGCACGGAGGGGCACAGGCGCAAACACGTGCGCGAAACATTGCTGACGGCTAGCTACCCACTCGCGCTCTACGCGCACCCCACTTTCCGCCAATATATCTTCATCCCACTCCAACAATACGACCTCTACCCGGCCGGCATAGTACCGACGTGCGGTTTCTACTACTTGCAGCCTCTCGGAGCAATGAATGAAGCCTTCTGCAGCTAAGTCAGCGCTGGCGAAGAAACCCGTTTGTTGGGCTTGGTGCCAGTCCGCGAGTTCAGCAATACGGTACAACATCTCCTTAGGCGCAACAGAAAACTGGGCTGGGGGCTGATTCATCGGTGAATCAGCCCCCAGCCCAGTTCCTAACTCTACTACTGAATACCGCTTAGGCCTTCCACACGTCCTGTTGTACGGCTTTGCCCACCGTCAGCACTAGGCGCGTAGGGTTAGGCACCAGCGTGAGACGTGCCTCCTTGCCGGAGTATTTCTCTGAGTCAATCCAGACGCCTTCCTTGGGCGAGGGTGTGCCGCTGGTAGTAGCGGGCAAATAGGCAGTAGGCAGTAGCACGTCGGTATCAGAAACTAGTTCGTCGTGCACTTTTTCTAAGGCTGCTTCCAGGAACGAGCCGTACTCGTCGTTAAAATCGTCTTCCAGGTCGTGCAGCTCTTCTTCCACGTCGTCGTAGCGGGCGTCATCGTAGGTGAGCTTATGTAGCTCGGCTTTCTTTTCGATGAGCGTAACCAGGGCGCGGTTGAGGTCCTCCTTGTTCATAGCCACGGGCAATAGATATGGTGTAGCGCAAAGGTGGGGAGGATTTGGGAATTTTTTGCGCTATTTGATTTCCTGTTCTGTCTTGTTCTTCCTCTGATTGGGCTATGCAAAACCCCCTTGGGTACACTACGGATGCTACTCGTTCTGGAAAGCAGAAAGCTAGCTATTAGTCCCAAACTCCTACTTTTACTAGCGTAACCCATCCATCCTACCCACTACATCCCACCCATGGAAACCATGACCTCACCGGCCGTGCAGGCCCATCCAAGCCAAGATTTTTTACCCCTCAACGGCACCGACTACATTGAGTTCTACGTCGGCAATGCCAAACAATCGGCCTATTATTATCAGGCCGCTTTCGGGTTTGAGCTGGTGGCGTACGCCGGCCCCGAAACTGGAGTGCGCGACCGGGCCAGCTACGTGCTGCAGCAAAACAAAATTCGGTTTGTACTGACGACCTCCCTCCTCCCCGATTCTGACATTACGCGCCACGTTGCGCAGCACGGCGACGGCGTGAAGGTGATGGCCCTGTGGTAGATGACGCCCGCAAGTCGTTTGAGGAAACCACCAAGCGCGGCGCCAAGCCAGCCTTCGAGCCGTATACCCTAGAGGACCAGCACGGCTCGGTGACCCTAGCGGGCATTTATACTTACGGTGAAACGATCCACACGTTTGTGGAGCGTAGCCAGTACAGCGGCGCCTTCCTACCGGGCTTCGTGGCCAAAACCAGCGGCCTCCCGCAGGGCAATCCCGTGGGCCTAGAATACGTGGACCACTGCGTGGGCAACGTAGGCTGGGGTGAGATGAACCAGTGGGTAAAGTTCTACGAAGATGTTTTGGGCTTCAAGCTGCTGATTACCTTCGATGACGACGACATCAGCACCGAATACTCGGCGTTGATGAGCAAGGTGGTAAGCAACGGCAACGGGTTTGTGAAATTCCCTATCAATGAGCCTGCTGAAGGCAAAAAGAAGTCCCAGATTGAGGAGTACCTCGACTACTACCACTCCCCCGGGGTACAACACATGGCCCTCATCACCCACGATATCCGCGCTACGGTTACTGAGTTGCGGCGCCGCGGCGTTGAGTTTCTTTCGGTACCAGGCACGTACTACGACGACCTACTTGAGCGCATCGGCCACATCGATGAAGACCTGGAGTCTATCAAGGCGCTCAATTTATTGGTAGACCGCGACGAAGAAGGCTACTTGCTTCAAATTTTTACTAAGCCAGTAGAGGACCGTCCCACCGTATTCTATGAAATAATCCAGCGCAAAGGTGCTAAGAGCTTCGGCAAAGGCAACTTCAAAGCCTTGTTTGAGGCTATTGAACGAGAGCAAGCCCTGCGAGGCAACCTCTAAGTACATATTTGCTAGGCAAATGCTTGCCTAGCACGAATGAGCCCTAGTGCCAAATGGTACTAGGCTCATTCGTGCTAGAAGCTACGCAGAAACTTCACACTACGCGAACTAAGAATAGCATCTAAACGCTACCGCTGCATTACTTTTTATGGAGACCTTCTCTCCATCCAATAAAAACCTGTTTTCTTTACTCCCGTTCTCAGAACCCTATTCTTTCATTTGCTTCTATGGCCCTCACTCCCGAAATCCAGCAAAAAATTGATACTTGGCTGACCGACAGCTACGACCCCGCTACTCACGCCGAAATTCGCGGCATGGTAGCCGAAAACCAGGAGGATTTCCTTTCTGATGCTTTCTACCGCAATCTGGAGTTTGGCACTGGTGGCCTGCGTGGCATTATGGGTGCCGGCTCTAACCGCATGAACCGCTACACCTTGGGCATGGCTACCCAAGGCCTGAGCAATTACCTGCTGCAAAGCTTCCCAGGCCAGGAAATTAAAGTGGCCATTGCCCACGACTCGCGCAATAACAGCAAAGAGTTTGCGCGTATTGCCGCCGATATTTTCTCGGGCAATGGCATTACGGTGTACTTATTTGAGGCCCTGCGCCCCACGCCGGAGTTATCCTTTGCCATCCGCCAGTTGGGCTGCCAGAGCGGCTGTGTTGTTACGGCCTCGCACAACCCCAAGGAGTACAACGGCTTCAAAGTGTACTGGAACGATGGCGCCCAAGTGGTAGCCCCTCACGATAAAAACATTATTCGGGAGGTAGAAGCCATCCAATCGGTTAGCGAGGTGAAGTTTGGTGCTGATGCTTCACGCGTTCATCTGATTGGGGCCGAACTGGATGCAGCCTACCTAGCTAAAGTAAAGGAGCTCAGCATTAACCCCAGCGCTATTCAGCGCCAGCACGATCTGAAGATTGTGTACACGCCCCTGCATGGTACGGGCATCACGCTGGTGCCCCAAGCACTAGCTCAACTGGGCTTCACCAATGTGCACGTGGTACAAGGCCAAGCTACCCCCGATGGTAACTTCCCCACGGTACAGTCGCCAAACCCGGAGGAAAAGGTAGCCATGCAAATGGCTCTCGACGAAGCAAAAGCCCTTGATGCTGACTTAGTTATTGCTACCGACCCCGACGCCGACCGCGTAGGTATTGCCGTGAAGAACGACAAAGGCGAGTGGGTACTAGTGAATGGCAACCAAACGGCAGCCTTGCTCACTCACTACCTGCTCTCAGCCCGCAAGCACGCCGGCAAGATGACGGAACAGGATTTCATCGTGTACACCATCGTTACCAGCGACGTACTCGGCGACGTGGCCCGGGCCCACAACGTAACGGCCTACCAAACCTAACGGGCTTCAAGTACATTGCCGGCATCATCCGCGACTTGGAAGGCCAGCAGAACTACATCGGTGGTGGTGAGGAAAGCTACGGATACATGATTGGCTCCTTCGTGCGCGACAAGGACGCCATTTCGGCCTGCGCTATGATTGCCGAAATGGCGGCCGTGGCCAAAGACCAGGGCCGCACGCTCTACCAGGAAATGGTGCAGATGTACCTAACCTATGGTTTCTACAAGGAGAACCTGATTTCATTAACTAAAAAGGGCCAGCGCGGCGCCGAGGAAATTCAGGAAATGATGCGCGACCTGCGCGCCAACCCACCCGCTACCATTGCGGGCCTGGCAGTGGCAGAATTGCGGGATTACAAAACCGGCAAAATCCGGAACCTACATACCGGCCTTGAAACTGAAACCGGCCTGGAGAGCAGCAATGTATTGCAGTTCATTCTGGAAGATGGTAGCAAGATTTCGGCCCGTCCCAGCGGCACCGAGCCCAAGATCAAGTTCTATTTCAGCGTGCGCCAGCCCTTGGCCTCTGCCGTAGACTTTGACCTAGCAGATCGACTCGCCGGTGAAAAAATTCAAGCCATCATCGACGACATGCAGTTGAAGTAGCACAGCTTACTTATTTGATAAAGAAATGCTCGCTGTGGAAATGGCGAGCATTTCTTTATACATACAGTTCCATTATTGCTGATTCCTTAACTAGGTTGCACTGCCTATTCGAGGGCCTCTCATTCTTTTAGCTTATTGCTGCATTGAAAATACCTATACTACTATCTATTCTTGGATTGGCTACCTTACCTGCCTTTGCCCAACGCTCAGCGCCCGACTACATAGTGACAACGGCAGGTGACACGCTACGCGGCCGGATTCAGATTTTTGGTCCTCAAAACCAGATGGTGCGGCTGTTCCGGGAAGGCGCTGCAACCGCTGAATTCTCACCAACTGAAGTACGCAGCTATGGCGACAGATCTGGTCAGCTTGGGGTAAGCATATCCGTAGGGCCCCAAGGGGCTCCGCAGTTTGTCGTTCCGCTTGTGCAGGGGTACGTCAGTTTGTATTCAGGAGAAAATGAGCGGGGTAAATCCCACTTTTTTCTGCAACCCGCCGACTCCGCCTACCTTGTTCCGGTACCTCCAACTACTGCTCGCCTCGCGTACTTACGGGTGCTGTCTGGCTGCCCATCTTTGGATTTCGCGTATAGCACCACCGAAAAACGCTATCCATACACCGAGATTGGCTTAAAGCGGCTAGTAACTGCCTACAACGAATGTCGGCAGCCCCAGCAAACTAGCCGTACGCTACGAAATACATCTGCCCGCGTGGCTGTTGGCCTGAAGGCTGGCCTGAATTCCTCTAGCTTCAAGTACGCAGATGACCGCTATGTGGGCTCCCACACAAATACCATAGGGTATCAAGCGGGTGTGATGTTTCATCTAGGGTCCAAAACTCAGTTTTCGGTGCAAGGTGAAGTTTCGTACGTGGCACTCCGCAGCGTATATGGCCCCGTTAACTTTCCCAACGGCTATGCGGCCTACACAACCCTACGTACCCTCACTGTCCATTACTCACAGATTCAAGTACCGATACTATTTCGGTACTCCTTCGGCCACCAGAACCTACGGCCTTATGTAAATGCTGGCCCCGTGTACGGACTCAACTTTCAGAACAAATCAACGGACAGCTACCAAGACTCCGATAAACCTGCGCCGAATACTCGCGCTTACACCGTTGCTGGCAGCAATAGTTTTGGCTTGAGTGGTGGTGCCGGCTTGCTTTGGCAGGGCACTTCCTTTCCCAACTTGAGCTTAGAAGTGCGCTATGAAAAGATGCTAGATGCTACTGGCTTTTATAGGTCGGCCCCCTCGCACGAGTCGTTGCGTCTCGACTTAGGCATATGGTTTTGATGTAGTAAGAACGCCGGGGTTTCTCACTCCCGGCGTTTCTCTCCTTTCGAACCAAGAATAAACAGGATGAGCAACAGGAATGCGGCCACTCCCAAGCTATACCAGGTCACGAGGGGAAGGCCGCGGTAGTAACGCATCTGGCCCGCTGGGTAATGGCCGAGCAGACTCAGGCCGGCAAACAAGATCATGGCTACTGCCACGGCCGCTAGAATGCCCCGGCTGACCAACTGATCAGCCTTGCGCAGTAGTAAGTGGTAGCCGCTTAACTCCACACGTACGCGCAAGTCGCCCCGGGATATTTTGCGCATGATCTGCCGCACATCCGTGGGCAGCGTTTGCAGGAGAGCCAGCAGTTGCGTGCCCGTGTACAGGGCTTCGCTCTGGATGTTCTCTGCCGAATATTGCTCGGCAATAATGCGGGCGCCGTAGGGCCGCACGAACTCGAACGTGTTGAAGCGCGGGTGCAGCACCTTGCCAATTCCTTCCAGAATTACGAGGGCTCGCAAAATCAGGAAAACCGCGCCCGGCACTTGCAGCTTGTAGCGGTAAATAATGCCTTGCAGAGCGTCGGCCAGGTCCGACATGCTCATGTCCTTCACGTCGAGTGTAGCGAAGTCGTCAATGAGCTGCGTCAGGTCGGTTTCGAAGGCGCGCATGTCGGATATTTCTGATGTGAGGGCCAGCCGCCGAAAGTTCAGAGCCATACTGCGCGCGTCCTGCCGGGCCATGCCAATAAACACGCCGGCAAAAGCATACTTCTGCTGGCGGCTCAGGCGCCCAACCATGCCGAAATCAATCAGGACAATGGTACCATCGGGGCGCACTAGCACGTTGCCGGGATGCGGGTCGGCGTGGAAGGCACCAAACTCGAAAATCTGCGTCAGGTAGATGTCCATTCCCGTTTCGGCGACCTTTTCGGGGCTCAGGCCCCAGGCCAGCAGTTGGGGCTTGTCGGTGATTTTGCAGCCGCTCACAAACTCAATGACCAGGATTCGGCTTGTGCTAAGCTCCCGGTAGGGCTGCGGAATATAGAACGTATTGTAGTTGGCGTACAGCTTGCGAAACTGCTCCATGCTGCGGGCCTCCGAGTTGTAATCCAACTCTTTGGTCATGCTGCGCTCAAAAGCATCTACAATGTCCTGGGGATTAGCCAGGCCTTGCTTGCGCAGGAACGGGGCCGTGAGGCGCACGAGTTCGTGCAGCAAGCTCAGGTCGGTGCGTACTTTTTCCTCTACTCCCGGCCGCTGCACCTTTACTACTACCTCCTCGCCCGTCAGCAACCGGGCCCGGTGCACCTGCCCAATGCTGGCAGAGCCCAGCGTCACTTCATCAAACTCGGCAAATACCTCCTCCAAGGGCCGTCCTAGCTCTTGTTCAATTATCTGGCGGGCCTGCGCCACCGGAAAAGGTAGCACATTGCTTTGCAGCTTCTCAAACTCATCAATAAGAGGCTGGGGCAGCAGGTCGGCACGGTTGCTGAGGGCTTGGGCCAGCTTAATGAAGGTAGGCCCGAGTTCCTCAATAATCATGCGGATGCGCTGCCACCGGGTCGTCTCAAACACAGCCTGCTCCCCATCTTGCCACGATGCCTGCCGGCTTTTGGGCACCAGCCGCCGCAGGGCGGTGCTGGTTACTACATCCTCAAAGCCGTAGCGAATTAGTACTTCCGCTACCTGCCGGATGCGTGTAAGGTTAGAGATTGTGTTTTTAAACATGCCTTGCAAAATCGGAATAAAACCCGGACTACCCTACCCCGCGGACAGGAGATGTTAGCTTAGCAGCTTGGTTCTTCCCCACGCACCCGCTAAGCTGCTACCATACCTACAACAAAACCCCGCCTGCAGAGTGCAAGCGGGGTTTAGTAACAGGTAAGGCGCAGGAAACTACGAGAGTTGGCTGCCGCTGCTGGAGGTGTTATCGTTAGGGGAAATAGCCTTTTTAGCGGCTATCTTCTTGGCTTTGTCTTCGGGGCTGTCGGTTTTGCTAATGGTTGGCTTGCTGCTCTTGCTCTTGGCTACCTTGGTAGCAGCGGCTGTGCTAGCCGCCGTGGTGTTGTTGCGCACGGAAGTGGAACTAACCTTACCAGCGGCCGGTGAGGTTGCTTCCGCACTTTTCGAGTTGCCCTTTACGGTGCGCTTAAGCTCTTCCACGTCGTCGTTAGATGCCACTCCTGCCCCTTTCATCAGGCGCGACGCAAGGCCTTGAAACTGCTTTTCTAGCTCTTTGCGCTTGCTGTCCGTGTTCTTCTTCAGCTCGTCCATGATTTTGGCGCCTTCCGATTCTGACAGCTTGCTTTCCTGCACCAGCTTATCTATGGTGCTTTGAACTCGGTCGTTGGTAAGTGATACGAAGCCCACGCCGGCATTGATGAACTTCTTAAACAGATCTTCCATAACGCTGAATGATTAAAGGGAAAGGTTGGGTGAGAAGAGAGAACTGCACAAAAGATTCGGGGCGGTGTGCTGGTAGCCGTCAACTCCGAGCCCAGCGTTCCGCCCTACGCAAATAATACGCGGCTGCGGGCAGAAAGTAACGCATAATGCATAAATACCAAGACCACAACCCACTAGTGCTTAGCTAGTTTACGGGTCAAGCAGCCTGCTTGCTAGCTAGTTGCGCCGCCCAGATCGTATGCGTGAAATTTGCTACGCGGTCGAGGGCCAGGCGGGCTTCGGGCACGAACCGCCAGAACAAATGCCACCAATGCACTAGGCCTTCAAATACCTGCAACGTAACCGGTGTTCCGGCGGCGCGGGCTTTGTTGGCGAAACGGACTACATCATCGCTTAGTACTTCAGCGTCGGACACCTGAATGAGAAGGGGCGGTAGGCGGTGTAAATCTGCGTGCACGGGCGAGAGCAACGGGTGCGCCAAGGGTGTCTCGGCGGCGTAAAGCGGGCCCCAGCCCCGAATCTCGAAGGCTTCTAGCACCTGGCTTTCCTCGTGCGTTACCCGGCGCAGCACGGGCGGCGGCAGGGCCAGGTCCGTCCAGGGTGAAAGGCCAATGACGGCAGCCGGTAGGGCCTCCTGAGCGTCGCGCAGGGCCAAGGCCAGGGCAAAAGCTAAGCCTCCGCCCGCAGAGTCGCCGGCTACCATAATGTTATGCGCCGCGTAGCCTTGCTTCTGCAGCCACCGGAAAGCTAGGAGAGCGTCTTCAAGCGCAGCCGGAAAAGGATACTCGGGAGCTTTCCGGTAGTTGATGGCGAGCGTAGCAAGCTCGCAACGTTGGGCGAGGGCTCCTACCAAGCCGCGGTGCGTATTGAGCGAGCCGAGTACGTAGCCCCCACCGTGCAAGTACAGTAGCACCCGCTCGGCCTGGGCCGCTGCGGGCCGGGCCCACTCGGCGGCCATTCCATCCACATTGGCATCTTCCAGAAACACATTCCACGGCATCACCTGCCCCAACGACAGCACTTCAAACCCCAGGCGCATAGCGGCCAGCTTTGGCACCTTACCGGTTAGGGTGCCCGTGGCCGAAGCCAAAAGCTGTTTGAGAAGCAAATGTTGGGTAGACGGCATGGAGAAAGTAGTTAGAAAGCAGTGTGGCAATGCAGCGCACTAACAGTTTAGCCGGTGAACAGCAAGGGTAGCTGAGTACTAACCTAGCGCCCAGTAAAACTTACTTTTTAGTACGTAGCCGGTGGCCTTTGTAGCCCCGAATAGCAATAGGAATCCATCCTAATACGGGGATGAAGAAGGTGAGGGTAAACGGATTGCGCCATATCATGCGCCAGTACGCTCCGGGGCGGCGCAAGTCCAGGTCGAAGGCGCGGTGGCCGTTGCGTACGTACCGGCGTTCAAACTCCTGGAATAAGGCAGGCCACGACCACGGCAGGAAAAACGGGAAAAACCGCCAGTTTTCTTTGATCCGCTGCCATAGCTCCGGCCACCGGTAGGGCTGCCGTCCGTATTGCTGTACGGCGGCGTC
The DNA here is from genome assembly GCF_000961955.2 of Hymenobacter sp. AT01-02. Taxonomy (NCBI): domain Bacteria; kingdom Pseudomonadati; phylum Bacteroidota; class Cytophagia; order Cytophagales; family Hymenobacteraceae; genus Hymenobacter; species Hymenobacter sp. AT01-02. Next base: position 49,980 of record NZ_JZIR02000008.1, on the reverse strand, counting down.
TAGCTCGGTTTGCATGCGGGCCCGAACTTGGTTGGAAAGCTCCTCATAATCGGGACGGGTAAGCTCGGCAACGGGTTTGGTGGTCAGTTCATAGGGCCGAATGCGGGTGCCCAGCACAAACGTGAGCTTAGCCGGAAACGCCATGTAGAAAAACCACGGCTGCAGCAGCACCAGCAGCAGAATGGGCCCCACAGGAATAAAGGGAATACCTATTTTCTTACTTAGCCGGTTCACCCAATCCCAACTATAGGTGTAGGGGTTTAGGTATTCTCCGTTGATGGTATAAAACGGAATGATATCGGTGCGATGCTGAATGCCCAGCCGCACGGTGCTGGTAGCTAGGCGCTGAAACTGGTATTTGCGGTTAAAGCCCTTTCCGATGCCCGCCACGCCCTCCGGGTAAAGCATGAGGTTATGGTCGTTGTAGTGCATCATCGTCTCAAAATTGAGCGTGGTAGCATCTACGCAGCCCGCCTTCTTCCAGAAGTTTTTGACCAGAAAGGGGTTCATCAGCGCCGACTGCGACAACATGGGGGCCGACAACGGGCGGGGTAAGTCGCGCTTGTCGGGTAGGCGGCGCCACAGATGCGACAGGGCCACGATGGCATCCCAGGGGAAGGCCATGCCCGAGTGGTTGGAGGCGAAGATGAGAGGCTTATCGGGGTTGTTGCGCTCGGGATACTGCTCGAACCCTACCAGCTCAGACCGAAACCATACCCGATCAAGCAACTGCAGGATATTGCGGTCAAGTGTTTCTACGAACTCCTCGTCGAAGTGCTCGGAATAGATATGCTGATTAGCCTGAATAGCAGGTGGAGCAGAAGGATCGAGTGAGGCCGTGGACATTGGGCGGGAATACGGCAAACGAGGCTAAACGGGCGGGTAGGGCGCCAAGGTACCATTTTTGGTAACACTACTGCTACGCAACGGGGCGCTACCGTAGTTACAGGCGCCCCCTCAGATCTGACGCTTTAGCCGAATGGTGGTGGTGAACAGCTCCCCGTTTTCGCGGCGTACGAGCAGCAGCAGTGTGCGCCCATCGGCAGAATGAAACATGCGGCTCACCTGGGTCAGATTGAGCTGGCTGGCGGGCAGCAGGTTGATGGACAGCAGTTCGTCGCGAGGGCGCAACCCTGCCGCTTCGGCCGGCGAGTGGGGCTGAACTTTCATCAACAGGTAGCGCCGGTAGTTTTCGCCCGTGGCCATAATGTCCAAACCGCACATATCATGCTCGAAAGGGTCGCGAAATAGCCCATTGGGCCGCAGCAGCAGTTGGTTGCGGGGGTAGTCGATGATAACAACGAACCGCTTGAGCAGCTCAAAGCCCAGGTTCCCATTGCGGTACACATCCGTGCGCAGGGCCACGTCGGCAGCATCGGGGAAAGACGTAAGCAGGGAAGGCACTTGGTAGCGCCCGAGGCGTAGCGCCGCCACCCGGCCCAAGTAGCCATTAATGTAGCCACTCAGCCCCCGCCCCAGCTGGGTCCGCAAGCGCGTGGGTGGCACCCGCAAACGAGGGCTGGAAGTGGTTTCTAGGGAAAGCGCGTGGCCCGCACCGGTATCTAGCACCAGCTTCAGGGGCATGGTCAGGGAATCAGACAAAACTACTGGTACCGTCAGGTAGGGCTTGCTATTCTCTATTTCAAGTGGAATGCTCACCCACCGTTTGCTGCGGGGCCGGCGGTAGCGCGTAGGATGGCGAAAGACCAACTGCTCCTTCTCAGGCTGTACTTCCACGGCAAAGCTGCGAAAGATGGCGGACCCTAGCAGCCCGTGAATAGGCATGCCCACATAACCCGAGAGGTTGAGAATGTCTTCGGAGAGCACCAGAAATGAGAAGTTGTCGCTTGCACGCCCCGTAGCTCTACATTCACGCCCTCCACCTGGTACGCCTCTAGGGGAGCTTCCTCGCCGGCACCCGCAATTTGGAAACGCTGCCCCAGCCTAAGCCCCAGTTGGCGCTGCAACGAGATATCCGTAATGAGGCTGCTGTTGATGCCCGTATCCAACAAGAAGTTGAAGGGCCCTTGCCCGTTCAGCTTTACCTGCACTACGATAAGATTCCGCTGTAGGAAAAAGGGCACTAATGCTTGCTCTTGGCGAGGCCGCTTAAACTGAAAAGGCGCAGACTTTTCCTGGGCATGGCCCGCTACTACAACCAGTAGTAGGCCCCATAAGCACAGCGGCGCCCTCGCCCACGGGCGTAGGGAAAACAGCCAGAGCAGTGCGCAACGGAGCAGCATGGTGGGGAGGTGGTGGGCTTGGTAATTTACGCAAAAAACCTAGCCAGCACACCTACTCCCGTGCGCCTATTCTACTGTTTCCCAGCTTTCTTGGGGTAGGTAAAACAGGTGCCCATTGCGGATGTGCAACGGGGCCCCTATGTTGTTGTGGTAAAGCTGCCCCGTACCCAATCCTTGCGGAAAACCGGGGGCAGCATATGCCCCTGCCAGCTGGCTCACGGCGTTCAGGCCCACGTTGGATTCTAGGGCTGAGGTAAGCCACCACGCAATGCCCCGGGCTTGCGCCGCAGCCATCCACTCCAAGCTGGCGCCAAGGCCACCTACCAGGGTAGGTTTGAGAATAATGAAGGCTGGCTGTACGGTAGCCAGCAATTCTTGCTGTTGGGCTGGGTCCGTCACACCTATCAGTTCCTCATCCAGCGCCACGGGCACGGGGGAGTTGCGGCATATGGCGGCCATGGCGGCCCAGTTGCCAGCCCGAATAGGCTGCTCAATAGAATGTATCTGGAACGCCGCCAGTTGCTCTAGCTTGCCCAAAGCCTCTTCGGGTGAGAAGGCACCATTGGCATCTACCCGCAGCGTGAGCTGTTCAGGCCCGGCTACAGCGCGTATTTCACGTAGGAGCGCCAATTCGGTTTCAAAATCCAGGCTGCCTATCTTGAGCTTAAGGCAAGCGTAGCCTTCTGCTAGCTTCTTCTCAATTTGTTGGCGCATGAAGGCAGCATCGCCCATCCATACCAGCCCATTGACGGGAATGCCTGCTTCACCCCGGCCGAACGCGGTATTATACAGCTGCCGACGCCCGCCGTGCTGCAAGTCCAGCGTAGCCGTTTCGAGGGCAAACCGCAGGGCGGGCCACTCTGGCCCTACCAAGCTGGCCGCTTCCTCAGGTAGCAGTTCGCGTAGCTGCCGCCGGTTAAACTCGCGACAGAAGCCTTCCAGGGTGCTTTCGAAATCGGGCCGATGATCGGGGCTAAGCCCGGCTAGCGGTGCGGCTTCCCCTAGGCCCTCTACCCCCGACTGGGCAGTGTCCGATAAATGGAGGTAGTGCGCAACGTGCTCGGTGAGGGCGCCGCGGGAAGTACGAGCGGGAAAGTTGAAGCGGAGCGTACGCTGGGAAGTGCGGAGTTGAAGCATGAATGGGAATACGAACGCAAGCGTCAGAGAGGTACGTAGACAGAGCACTAGTAACAAGGTAGGCACAGAATTGGCTGCCTTGGCCTCAATCCTAGCGTAGGAGAGGGGCTGCCGCCTACCCCCAAACGCAACGCAGCCTCCGCACTCAGTGCGAAGGCTGCGTATGTAAGGCGAGCAGGAAGGAAACCCACCCTTCTCGTCTTCTTCAGAAAAGCGAATTAGCTAACGGCAGTGCCCTGATTACCGCGCCCACGGCTAGCTTGGCCCCCTTTTCGGCCGGCAGCACGTGCTTCCTCTGAAGTAAAGCGGTGGCCCCGACCACTCTGGTGCGAGGCACGTCCACCTTCGCTAGCAATGCGACGTTGCTGAGCGGGGTCCATGGCGGCGAAACCACGTGGACGCTTAGGGGCAGGAGTTTCTGCAGGAGAAGTGCTGCGCGAAGTGGTTGATGTCCGGTTGGTGTTCATAGCTCTACAAGAAATGTAGGTGGAAAAATGGTCGATGGCACTTAGCTCCTCTAACGGGCAGTGCCTCATCTAAGATGAGCTATTAGACCTTAAAAACCGCTTCTACACGTCAAAATACCGTTTTCTACCGAACAGCTCGTCCGTAGTAATACGCAACCATACGCGAAATACTGACGACCTTACCGGCGAAGAATTGGACAACCAGATAGGCCAGTACGTAGTTATACTCTGGTTCTTCCTCTCTCGTTTCGTATGTCTGTAGCTCCCCACTCCGCCGCCACTGCTGTGGCTTCTCCCTCTTCTTTGGCCGACCGCTTTCAGATGGTGCGCCAGCAATCAGAGGCCCTGTGCCGCCCGCTGCTCCCTGAGGATACGGTAGTGCAGCCCACCATTGATGTGAGCCCGCCCAAGTGGCACTTGGCTCATACCACTTGGTTCTGGGAAACCTTTTTACTGCGCGAGTACCTACCCGGCTACGAAGTATATCACCCCGACTACGCTTTTCTTTTTAACTCCTATTACAACTCTCTGGGCTCCCGCGTGAACCGCGCCGACCGGGGCACCCTCTCGCGCCCACCATTGCGCGACGTGTACGCCTACCGCACCTACGTCGACGAACACATGGCGCGCTTACTGTCCCTAGCAGATACTTTGCCCCCCACCGTTGGCGAGCTAGTAGAGCTAGGACTACAGCACGAGCAGCAGCACCAAGAACTGTTAGCCACTGATATTAAGTACATTCTAAGCACTAGCCCGCTCGCGCCGGCTTACCTGGAACCTACCCTTGCCCCCGCCCCCGCCATACTGGCGCCAGCCTCTTGGCTACCCGTACCCGGCGGCATGCACCGCATAGGGTTTGAGGGTGAAGGGTTTTGCTTCGATAATGAGTTGGCCCCGCACGATACCTACGTAGCGGACTTCGAACTACAAAATCGCCTCGTGACCAATGCTGAGTTCCTCGAATTCATAGAGGCCGGCGGCTACCGCGACTTCCGCTATTGGCTAGGGGAAGGGTGGGACCTCGTAAATTCCCAAGGCTGGGAGGCTCCTCTCTACTGGACTAAGCAGGCTGGGAATTGGCAGCGTTTCAGCCACCACGGGCTACAGCCCCTAAACCTGGCGGCTCCGGTCACGCACATCAGCTTTTACGAGGCCGATGCGTACGCACAGTGGCGCGGCTGCCGCTTGCCCTCCGAGCAGGAGTGGGAAATTGCGGCTCGTCACTTCGGCGCCACCCCTACGGGCGGTACCTTTCTGGAAAGCAACCTCTACGACCCACAACCCCTGCCCACTGATGCTGACCCCACTCAGTGCCACCAGCTCTTAGGTGATGCTTGGGAATGGACTTACTCAGCCTACCACCCTACCCCGGCTACCAGCGGGCGGCGGGCGCGCTGGGCGAGTACAACGGCAAGTTTATGATAAACCAACTGGTGCTGCGCGGGGGCTCCTGCGCCACTCCCGAAAGCCACATCCGTATTACCTACCGTAACTTCTTCCACGCCGACAAGCGCTGGCAGTTCACGGGTATCCGGCTGGCGCGCTAGCCTTGCCTGCTAGCTGTGGTGTATCCTTCCGTTCGTGCTTTCTCTCTGCCGATGATTTCTTCGCCTCTCTCGCCTGCTGCACCTACTACCGCCCCGCCGTTGGCCGCCGACCTCAGTCCTTTAGCCCAGCACGTGCGCCAAGGCCTACAGCAACCGTTCAAGACCTTGTCGTCAATGTATTTCTATGATGACGAGGGCAGCCGACTGTTCCAGCAGATTATGGCGTTGCCGGAGTACTACCCCACTCGCACCGAGTTTGGACTACTAACCGAGCACCAGGCGGCCATTAGTACTGCCTTACGGCCAATGGCTGCGCAGGAGCCATTTTATTTGATTGAGTTGGGGGCTGGTGATGGGTTAAAAACCAAGATTCTACTGCGTCAACTACTCGATACGGACGCCCGGTTTACCTACGTACCCGTTGACATTTCGGCAGGGGCCTTGGAAGGACTGATTGCCGCCCTGCAAGCAGAACTGCCAACCCTGGCCGTAGAGCCCGTTGTAGCTGACTATGCCGACGCCCTAACCCTTATGGCAACGCGCCCAGGCCGAAAAGCCGTGCTCTTTTTGGGTTCTAACATCGGCAACTTTCTTCCCTCCGATCGGCACGCTTTTCTGCGGCGCTTATGCCAGCCACTCACCCACGACGACCGACTGCTCGTAGGGTTCGACTTGCAGAAAGACCCTCGTTTTATTCGTGCCGCCTACGACGATACCCAGGGCGTTACAGCCGCTTTCAACCTTAACCTACTCCGCCGACTAAACCGGGAGCTAGGCGCCAACTTTGACCTGGACCACTGGCAGCATTACACCGACTACGACCCGCTTACTGGGGCCGTGCGCTCCTTTCTTGTTAGTACCCGCGCCCAGACGGTGCAGTTTGCCGCGTGGAAAGGCGCAGTGGACTTCCGGGCGTGGGAAATGATTCATACCGAAAACTCCTACAAGTTCACGCGCTTGGCATCACGCAGCTGGCCGTTGAAGCCGGCTTTGAAGTGCAGGAATTTTTCACGGACGGGCAGGAATTCTTTGCCGACGTTATCTTGGCTCCCCAAAGCTAAGCAGCATTTCCGCAGGGGCGAGTTGCTTGGCTACCAGTAACTCGCCCCCGTTTGTTTCATGGCTGATCTTATATCACTGGCTTCTGGCTACGGCTCCTTTCTTCCTCCACCGGCGGCCGTTGAAGCAGCTACCCAGCTTTGCAGGCCGTCCAACTGCCCGTGGCCCATATTGCGGGCTTGCCGGCCCTGCGCCAAGCATTGGCAGAGCGCTACCAAGGTGCAGCGGCCATTTCTTCCGACCAAGTAGTAGTAACGCCGGGCGCTAAGTCGGCGCTGTACGCCTTACTTGTCATGCTGCTCCGCCCTCAAGACGAGGTAGTACTCCCTACACCCAATTGGTTTGGCTTCGATAAGCTCTTGGCGCGCACTAGCGCCACTGTGCGCCACGTACCACTATCCGGGGCCGACAATTATGCCTTAACGCCAGCCGCACTACGGGCTGCTCTTACCCCACGCACTCGCATCCTGCTACTTTCCAACCCCAACAACCCCACCGGCCGGGTGTACCACCGGGCCGAGCTGGCCGCTTTGCTGGAGGTGACGCGCGAGTTTCCCGACCTCTACGTGCTATCGGATGAGATTTACAACCTTATCTCCTTTGGTGCCGAGCCAGTACCTTCCTTACTTGATTTCCCTGACCCGGCCGGACGCCACGTGGTAGTCAATGGTTTCTCCAAGTCGTTGGCTCTGATAGGTTGGGGCATAGGGTACCTGGTGGCCCCTGCTGCCCTAGCCCAAGCTTGCGCCGAGTGGCAATTTGCCACGAGCGTTGCCGTGCCAGTGCCTGCTCAGCAAGGCGCACTAGCTGCCACGCACGATGCTACTTCAATTGCAGCAGAACTTTGTCACCAGCTTCACCTCACCCGCCCGCTTTTACTCAACTACCTGGGCAGCTTGTCCCGCGTACCAACATTATTGCCGGAGGCCACCTACTATGCTTTCCCTGATTTGCGCGCTTATCTCGACCCGGCTCTCCCGCTCGCCAAGCTTCGGCGGCCCTAGTAGAACGCTTCAAGGCAGGCGGAGTAGAGGTAGTAGATGGCGGTACATGCCACGCACCTGGGTTCGTGCGCATCTCGTACGCCGTGCCCGAGCCACAGCTGCGGGAAGCCCTAACCCGGCTGAGCACTGTTCTTGCGCAACACGCTTGATAGTATAACTGTCGCTCGGGGCTGTTTGCTCGGCAGCAAGCAGTTATTGGGAGTGCTTCCTAGCTGATAGGTCCGCTTTTGGCAGAAAGGCCGGAACAGGAGTCGTACCTTTGCGGCGTTTTTTAGCTGCTACTATGCCTCTTTCCGCCCTACGCCCCCATCTGCGACCTACGCTAGCACTCGCTTACCCCGTGATGCTCAGCCAGCTCGGTCACGTGCTCGTAAACGTGTGCGACAGTATGGTGGTGGGTCAGACCGGCAAAGTAGCGCTGGCGGCGGTTTCCTTGAGCGTGAGCGTGTGCACGGTCGTTATGGTGTTTGGCATGGGGCTAGCCATGGGTATCACTCCGCTAGTTGCCGCCGCCGATGGCCGCCGCGACATTGCTGCCTTAGGACGCCTCCTGGTAAATGGCGTGTGGCTAACAACGGCCGCCGGCCTAGTGTTGGGCGGCTTGGGCTTGCTGCTGCCCCCCCTGTTGCCCTACCTGCACCAGCCGCCCGCCGTGGTAGCCCTAGCCGCCCCCTGGATTCGCGTCATTTTCTTGTCGCTGCTGCCGCTCATGGTATTTCAAGGCTTCAAGCAGTTCGCGGAAGGCTTGGGACTTACCCGCCAGGCTATGCTGCTATCAGTGCAAGCCAATCTGCTCAATGCCTTTCTGTGTTACGCGCTGGTATTCGGCAAATTTGGCTTTCCAACCATGGGCATGATGGGCGCGGCATGGGCTACTCTACTGGCCCGCGGACTCATGGCCGTGTTAATGGCCGCCTACGTGTTGATGGCTGTGCGCCTGCGCCCCTACCGCCAAGCTGCTGCTCACCGCCTGTTGCCGGATGCGGCAGGCGTGCGCTACCTTGTGGGCTTTGGGTCGCCTATTGGGGTGCAGATGATGTTTGAGATGGGCGCGTTCAGCTTCTCTGCCATCATGATTGGCTGGCTGGGGGCCACGGAGCTAGCGGCCCACCAGATTGCCATAAATGTAGCCTCCGTTACTTACATGGCGGCTAGTGGTATTGCGGCGGCGGCTACCATTCGGGTGGGCAAGCAGCGCGGCCTGGGCCAGGCCGAAGGTGCCCGGCAGGCTGGCTTTGCGGCCTATTTAATCACGTTTGGCTTCATGACCCTAATGGGCTTGCTGCTCATTGTGGCCCGCCACTTTATTCCGCAGTACTACAACGACGACCCTACCGTGGTAGCCCAAGCGGCCGGTCTGCTCTTGATTGCCGCCGCTTTCCAAATTTCGGACGGCGTGCAAGTAGTAGGGCTAGGTGCCCTGCGCGGCTTGGAAGATGTGAAGGTGCCATCGGTGGTGGCATTGCTAGCCTACTGGGCGGTGGCCCTCCCGCTGGGCTACGTGCTGGCATTTCCGCTGGGCCTGGGCGCCGTGGGAGTCTGGCTAGGCCTGCTCACGGGCCTTACGCTAGTAGCGCTGCTGCTGCTGCTGCGCTTTCGTTTTCGCAGCCGCGTACCCGCGCCGCCTCATCTGAACGAAGTAGCCTTGGCCGTACGTTAGCCGAGCACCAGCTGTCTTTGCCTAGGGAGGCGCCTACCCGTCGGTACGGCCCATTTCTTGCACGGGCAGCGTGCTAGCCCGCTTTTCCTGTATTTCAGATGCTGACCATCTTCTCGCTCCCTCTCTTCCTGCTGAGCCTACTGGCTCCTGCCGCCCAAGGCCCCACTACCCCAGCCGCGCCTGCTCCTCCTGCCCCCGTGGAGTGGCAGCCCAACCGCCCCCTTACCTGCTGATTTCAAGGCCCGACCCAACACCGACCGGCTGGCGGCCCTTACCTCATCTACCATTGATGCCAAGGTAGGCTGCATTGATTATCAGTTCTCAGCCAAGGTGCGAGCCGTATTTACGCCTACTGAGTCGTGGGTGCGCTACCCCGCTACGGCTACGGCAGCCTTGCTGAAGCACGAACAAACCCACTTCGACCTTACAGAATACCATGCCCGCAAACTGCGGCAGAAGCTTAGCTTAGTAAAGCTCGATTGCGAGCATTTGCAGCCCGCTTTCAACAACCTGACGAAGGTAGCTTTCCTGGAATGGCAGCGCGAAGAAGCCCGCTACGATCAGGATACTAACCACGGCCTGAATACGCCACGGCAGCTTTTCTGGGAGCAACAGGTACAGCAAAAGCTGCAGCAACTGGAGGCGTTTGCCGCAAAATAAATCCACTAGTCTCTCAACATCTGCCTTAGCTGCGCACGACTAATTCGTGCTTACCCAGTAGCTGGGGCGGGTGCCAAGCTCTGCATCAGGTGCATTTTGTCGCTACTTCTTGTAGGCTGGGTGCTACCTTCGCTAGCTCACCCTACTGCATATGGACTCTTCTGCTACAATAACCTGGTCCGATTTTGAACGGGTTGATATTCGAGTAGGCACCATTCTGGAAGCTCGGCCTTTTCCGGCTGCTCGCAAACCTGCCTATCAGTTACTACTTGACCTGGGGCCAGAAATTGGCTTCAAGAAGTCTAGCGCGCAAATTACGCATCACTACCAACCTGCCGACCTTGTTGGGCGGCAGGTGCTATGCGTGGTCAACTTTCCTCCCCGGCAGATAGCCAACTTCATGTCGGAGGTGCTGGTGACGGGAGCAGCGGATGCCGGAGGACACATTGTTTTGACGGCGCTAGCCGCACCAGTCCCCAATGGTAGCCGCTTAGTATAACACTGCGCCCACACCTTACGGGTGGCTGGGTCCTGGCTGAGTGCCACCCTGCCGCACTTCGCGCAAGCCCAGCGTATCAATCACTACCCCGTAAATTTCGTCCAGGTCTTTGCCATGCACGGCGTAGTAGCGGTAGCTTTGTTGAAAGCTAGAATCGGTGACCTGGTAGCGCCACAAGAGGCTCTTTTGCTGCTGCACGTACATGGCCCGCGCCGAATCCATGGGTAGGCCCGTAGCATCAATGCGGGCTTCTAGCGTATGTAGCTCTACCAGCAGTCCTGCCATCTTGTCCTTCGGGACAAGTTGCGCGGGCGGCACGGCCTCATCAGGCTTCTCGCAGGCCGTAGCCAGCAGGGTAAGCAAGAGAGATAAAAAGACGAAACGATTTTTCACGGTCGCAAAGTTAGGAGGAACGCGTAGTTTTAGGCCCCATGAATCTTGCTCCTTCTTCACCCTTTCAGCAGCTTGTCCGGCGCCTGCGCCAGATGGAAATACGCATTCTAAAAGCGGTGGATGCGCAGTTGCAGGGCGATTTTCATTCCGTATTCAAAGGTACTGGCTTGGAGTTCGACGATGTGCGCCTTTACCAGTACGGCGACGAGGTGCGGGCCATTGACTGGGCCGTATCCAGCAAAGGTCACGGCACGTTTGTCAAAACCTATAAGGAGGAACGCGAGCAGCAGGTACTTTTATTGCTCGATGTGAGCGGTTCCCAACAGGTAGGCGCGGCCACGCGGCGTAAAATTGACGTAGGCCGCGAAATTTGCGGGGTGCTGGCGCTGGCCGCCGCCCGTCAAGATGCGCAGCTAGGCATTCTTGCTTTTTCTGATCAGAAAGAACTGTTCCTTCCCCCCGGCAAGGGTATTCGCCACGCTTACGCCCTCATTAAGCGGCTTTTCGCACTGGAACCTCAGAGCAAGCAAACCGATGTAGCTGCCGGCATTAAGCAGGCCTTGGGGCTTCTGAAGCGCCGCACCATTGTGTTGCTCATTTCTGACTTCATTGATACTCCTTACGAACGGGAGCTAATCATGCTGGCGCGTAAGCACGACCTAGTGGTGCTGCAACTGCTGGATCAGCGGGAACGAGAATTCCCTCCCCTAGGCATCATTCCTCTGCACGACCAAGAATCGGGGCGCACGGTGTGGGTTAACACTTCCTCGCGCGCCTTTCGGGCCCGGTACCGCGCTACGTACGAGCAGAACCGGGACCAGATTAGCCAGATCTGCCGGCGCCACCGCACGGAGTATCTTTCCATTGCCACCGACACTGACTTCGTTCCGCAGTTGGTGAACCTATTCCGGCGGCGCAACCAGCGTGGAGGCCGTGGGTAAGCACCAAGGCTGGTACTGGGTAGGCCTGGCTGCCCTGCTACGAAGTTCAAGCGCCGCGGCCCAGGTACCAGCCGATACCCTTCCGCGGGGCCGCTTTTTGCATCCCACCACGCGGGTAGGCGAGCTGGTGGAATATGAGTTGAGCTACCATCATGCCCCAGCGCTGGAAGTTATCTTCCCTGATTCGGCCGCCAAGTTTGGACCGTTTGAGTACGCAGACCGGCAATTCTTTCCTACGTTCACGCGACAAGGCCGGAGCCTCGACCGCACCGTGTACCGGCTGCGCACCTTCTCCCTAGACTCGGTACAGAGCTTGAGCCTACCCATTACAGTACTGCACGGCGCCGATACGCTTACTATTCCCACGGAACCAGCACCGTGCGACTGGTACGTACGGCCCCTCCCATAACAGCCGGCCAAGTACCGGTACTCCGGCAGAACCTGCGGTTGCAGCCCGTGGAGCCTGAGTTCAACTACCCATACTGGCTAGCCGGGGCGGCGCTGGTACTGGCAATTGTGGGAGGCGTGGTGCTGGGATTTCGGCGGGGCTTACGCCTGCGCTACCGCCGGTACCGCCTGCGCAAAAACCATGTGTACTTTCTGGCCCAGTATGCCCGCCACGTGGAGCGCTTCAACTTATCCCGCTCGCTCACCAATATGGAGCGAGCCATTACACTCTGGAAGAACTACCTCTCGGCCCTTGAGGATAGCGCCATCAGTAGCCTGACTACCCGCGAAATTGTGATTCATTACCAGAACGACGCCGATGTTCGACTGGCCTTACGCCTAGCCGACCGGGTTATTTATGGCAATCAGTTTTCGGAAGATGATACTGAAACTGACCTGGCCTTCGTGCTCCTACGCGACTTTGCGGAGCGGCGGTATTCCTTGGTGATGGATAAGCTCACCGTTGGCCGAAAGCAGCTAGCGTAACCTACTACTCCACGAGGAACGGGCGCCACCGGGAGGGCGTTAGCATTTGCCCCTTGTGCTACTCGGTTCTCCTACCTGTTCCCTTATGGCGCGGCCGAGCAACATAACCGATACTTTTGCGCTTTCTTCATTATACCGCACGCTATGCAACAACTCTGGGAGCAGCTTCTGGCGCCGATTCTTGATAGTGTGCGCTATGCCACGCTGGCTAGCTACACTTGGGAACAGCCGCGCCTACTGCTGCTCTTGCCGTTGGTGCCGTTGTTGTTTGTGGGGCGTTGGCTGCTGGCACAGCGGCGCCGCTCCCGCTTGGGCGTTGCGTTCGTGCGCGGACAGATACCTCGTGACTGGAGTACTTTGCTGCGCTTTTTACCCGATTTGGTGCTGGCCCTTAGCCTGGCGTTTGGTCTCCTAGCGTTGGCCCGCCCCCAGCGTACCGACGAGCGAGTAGTGCAAACCGGCGAGGGTATCGACATCCTGTTGGTGCTCGACGTATCGGGATCTATGGAATTGCAGGATCTGCGGCCCAACCGCTTAGAAGCCGCCAAACGAGTAGCGCGTGAGTTTATTGACGGGCGCCACGGCGACCGGATTGGGCTGGTCGTGTTTGCTGGCGACGCCTACTCACTGGCTCCACTGACCACTGACTACGATTTGCTGCGCGACAACTTGCAGGGTTTGCGCCTGGGCATGATTCCTAACGACGGCACGGCCATTGGCACAGCCCTAGGCGTGGCTACCAACCGCTTGCGCGACTCCCATTCTCCCACGAAAGTCTGCATCCTGCTCTCCGACGGTGAAAACACGGCTGGCAGCCTCGACCCACTCACGGCGGCCCAGTTAGCCCACGTCTATGGGCTCAAGCTCTATACCATTGGGCTGGGCCAAGATGGCATTGTACCCTACGGCAAGGACGAAGCCGGCCAACCCCGCTTTGTGGAAACCCGCCTCGACGAAACGACCATGCGTCAACTGGCCCAAGCTGGCGAGGGACAGTTTTTTCGGGCTACCGACAACGCTGGACTACGCCAGGTATTCGGCCGCATCGACCAGTACGAGAAGTCCGAAATAAAGCAGACCCGCTACCGCAATACCCGCGACTACTACCGCATCTACTTGTTCTGGTGCGTTGGGTTGTGGCTTGTATGGCTGGGGCTGAAAAACACTTTCCTTACCAACGCGCTGGAAGACTAGGCATTTACCAAGTTGCCTGGGAAACGCTAGCTTACTTTTTACTCCATGTCCATAGCCGACAATCTTCACCGCATACAACAAGATATAGCGGGTACGTCTGCCCGCCTAGTTGCCGTTACGAAAACCCACCCAGTGGCGCTGTTACAGGAGGCGTATGCTGCCGGCAGCCGCTTATTCGGGGAGAACCGAGTGCAGGAAATGGCGGCCAAACAACCCGAGCTACCCGCCGATGTAGAGTGGCACCTCATTGGTCACCTGCAAACCAACAAGGTGAAGTACATTGCTCCGTTTGTGCACACTATTCAGAGCATTGATAGCCTGAAGTTATTCGTGGAGATTGAGAAGCAAGCTGCCCGCCATCAGCGCGTCATTGAAGGCCTGCTCCAATTTCATATCGCCGCCGAGGAAACCAAAACGGGCCTTTCCCTTTCCGAAGCCGAGGTAATTCTTCAGTCAGCAGAGTTTCGAGCTGCTCAACATGTGCGCCTTACCGGCGTGATGGGCATTGCCACCTATACCACCGATGAAGGTCAGCTTCGCCAGGAGTTCAGAGAGCTACGCGGCTATTTTGAACACCTGAAAACCCAGTACTTCGCCGATGCACCCTTCTTCCGGGAAGTATCCATGGGCATGAGTTCCGACTACCGTTTGGCATTGGAAGAAGGTAGTACGCTTATCCGGGTCGGTAGCGCTATTTTTGGTGCCCGATAACCTTTTCTCTGTAGCTCGCAGCCTGGGAGGTCCCCCTTGTCGCCTGCGCTTTGCGAGTACCCTCACTTACCACACCTAAGTACTTTTATGACAGCTCGACTCATCATCCAACTGGCCGGCCTTTTAGGCGCTCTTAGCGTAGGCATCGGTGCTTTCGGGGCCCACGGTCTGCGGGCCATGCTCACGGTCACCAACCGTTTAGAGACCTTTGAAACGGCCGTACGCTACCAGTTTTACCACGTGCTGGCACTATTGGCTATCGGCATTCTTTATCAGGTGCGGCCGGAGCTACGAGGCTTGGGCACGGTAGCTTGGCTGTGGTTGGGGGGCATGCTCATTTTCAGCGGCTCACTTTACGTGCTTTGCCTCACGGGCATTACCAAGCTAGGCGCCATTACTCCCATCGGCGGGCTGTTGCTTATTGCAGGATGGGTGATGGTATTTGTAGTAGCTATGCGCCAGCTGTAATAGTGACTTACAGAGCACCTCATACAAAAGGCGGCTCACCCTAGGGTGAGCGCCTTTTGTATGAGGTGCTCTAGCTATGCAAAAGCTTAGGAAGCCTTCTTCTTTGCTTTGATTTTGCTGTCACCGATTTTGACTTTTTGCTTAGCATCTTTCGTGTCGGCGGGGGCCGATACGTCTGATGATGCTTTGGGGGCGGTCATCATGCTAGCATCAGCCGTGGCAGCATCCTTCACGTCGCCTACCAATGAAACCATAGCGTTGCCGCTAGCTGAGTTTGACTCGATAGTCAGCACTTTGTTCTGCATGCCGATTTTGCCGGCGCTGTTGAACTTGGCCGTAATGATGCCCGATTTGCCTGGCATAACGGGCTCTCTGGTCCAGTCGGGGGTAGTACAGCCACAGCTTACACCAATGTTAGAAATGACCAGGGGCTGAGTACCCGTGTTCTTGAACTTGAAAGTATGTTCAACGATGTCACCCTGCTTAATGGAGCCGAAGTCAAACTTCATTTCCTCAAACTGGATTTGCGGACCGGCTACTTTGGCTTGCGCATTAGCAGGTTTTACGGCGGCCGTCTGGGCCTGGGCCGCGAAACCTGTCACCGACAGCGACAAGGCCAGTAGGAGTACTTTTTTCATGGTCAGGAATATTGAATGCGTTGGAGTAAACAAAACTACGATTTTCGACTGCGGGGGCAAGTTAAGTGCCATTTTTTCACTCCTAGTGGGAGGGGCTCATGCAGCACAACCCCTAGCCCCCCTACTTTTGTTCGGTTAAGCCTTTGATTTTCTGCGCCCACAGGCACAAAACTTAGTCAGCAGGCTCGTCGCCAATGAGCTTGGGGTTAAAGTTGAGCAGAAACAGCTTCTCGGAGGAGCGCGTGACGGCGGTATACAACCAGCGGGCAAACTCCGAGTTGACTATGTCCTCCTTGAGGAAGCCGTGGTCAACAAATACCGCTTGCCACTGCCCGCCCTGTGCCTTATGGCAGGTAAGCGCATACGCAAACTTTACCTGAAGCGCGTTGAGAAATGGGTCTTTGCGCAGAGCGGCCGTGCGGTCTTTTTTGGTTTCGAGGTGGGCGTAATCTTCACTCACGGCATCGTACAGCGCCTTGTTCTGATCAGCCGAGAGGGCTGGACTATCAGTATGCAGCGTATCTAGCAGCAGCTTCACCTCCATGTCGGGCTCGTCGGGGTAGTCTACTAGGCGCACGCGCGCATCGGCAAAACGGAACCCAAATTCCTCGGTGCGCCGAATGATTTTTACTACCTGCACGAAGTCACCGTTGGCCAAAAAGCCTATTTCCGAGTCTTTGGGCAGCCAGAAGTAGTTGTTGCGCACCACCATGAGGTAGTCGCCCGACTCTATTTCATCTTCGGCCTCAAACAAGATGCGCCGGATGTACTGGTTGTACTGGTTGGCGTTCTTGTTGGAGCGGCAAATGATGGTGCTATTTTCGTGGCCGAAGTTCTTGTAGGCCCAGCGCAGTCCGTCCTCTAGCTTGTCGCCTTGCATAGAAAAGATATCGGGGTAGCCTTTAGTGAAGAACTGAATATGAGGTTCTTCCTCCCGAAGCTCTTCACGCAAGACCGTAGCATTCATCAAAATACCCGACTCCTCGGCCTGACGCATTACCTGACGCAGCTCCACTGAAGCTACATCGGCCCGGAAACGGTGGCGCAGTATTTCAGGATCGAGTGCTGGGGACACCAACTGCCCCACCGGGGGCAGCTGAGCCGTGTCGCCGATAAGTAGCAGGCGGTTGGTCGGCTTCTCGAAAACGTAGTTGAGCACATCGTCGAGCAGGCCGTTTTGACCAAACGCCTTTTCATCAGAAATCATGGATGCCTCATCCACAATGAACAGCGTATCCTGGGCCCGATTGGGCTGGCGCTGGAAAGTAAGCCCCTGGCTGGGCGTACCGCTGGTTTGGCGGTAGATCTTTTTGTGAATAGTGCTGGCCGCAACCCCCGAGTAGGTACTCATTACTTTGGCGGCGCGTCCTGTGGGGGCCATGAGCGTGTATTTGCGGCCCATGCGGTGTAGCCATTGCACCAAGGCACTCACCACGGTAGTCTTGCCCGTACCAGCGTATCCGCGTAGTACAAAGGCTTTGCGGCCGGGAAGCTGGTCCTTCAGGAAAACATCCAATTGCTGAAACAGCAACGCTTGGTCCTGGGTGGGCTCGTAAGGGAAATAGTCGCGGACGGAAGGGGTTCTGACAGAAAGCATAGCAGTGTAATCGGTAGAACAAAGCTACGCTGGTTTAAGCTCCGACGGCGCCTCCTGAATTTTTCTCCCCAAATCCTCCTAGCGGCGCTGGCGCTGCTAAGTTCTTACTTTACGGAGTACGTGCTGGCAGTACCTGATGTAGCTACGGAAGCTACTCTTCGCCACTTCGGGGGGCCGTTAGGCAGGGAGGCGTACCACAAATTCGGTGTACTCCCCTTCCCGCGAAGCTACGCTGAACGTACCGCCGTGGGCCTTCACAATGTCGTGGCTGATGGACAGCCCCAACCCAGTGCCTTCTCCAATGGGCTTGGTAGTAAAGAAGGGCTGAAACACCTTCGCTTGCACTTCCGACGCAATACCGGGGCCATTGTCGCGCACCCGCACTTCTACCCATCCTGGCTCAGCGTGAGTACTAAGGCTAATGGTAGGCTGGTAAGTAGAGTCGCCGGCCAGTTGGTGCTGGCACACGGCATACAGGGCATTGGTGCATAGGTTTAGCAACACTCGGCCCATATCGGCAGGTACTACGGGCACCAGCGGCAGATTGGAGGTCAGCTGCATATCAAACACAATGCTATCTACTTCTTCGGCAGGTACGTGGCTTTGGCGGGCTAGCTGCAGGTATTCAGAAATGAGTGCATTCAGGTTAGTAGGCTCGCGCTGTCCAGTGCCGGCCCGGGAATGCTCTAGCATGTCTTTGATGATGGAGGAAGCACGCATACCGTGCTGACTGATTTCTTGTAGGTTCTGCCGCAGCCCCGATAAGATTTCCTGCTCTAGTCCCGCGTTCTTTCCTGCGTCTCGGTGGTTTATATCATCCACCATACTGGTACTTACCTCGGCAAACTTCTTCATGAAGTTGAGGGGATTTTGCAGTTCGTGGGCAATACCGGCCGAGACCTCGCCCACGAAAGCCCATTTCTCGGACTGGACCAGCTGGTTCTGCGTCTTGCGCAACTGCTGTAAGGTCTGCTTATGTATTCGCAACTGCCAGTAAATGAAGCCCCCCAAGCTACCTACTACTACCAATGCAATTAGCGAAACCGCCAGTAGTATGTTGCGCTGCTGTAGGCGTACTGCTTGCACTGCCCGCTCCTGCCGCAGATTGGCTATTTGCGCATTCTGCGCCTTTTCTATCCGCTCGCCGTCGTACTGCGCAACGTTGTAGCTGCCCCGGGCGGCATTGAGCGTATCAGAAAGAATGAGGTAGTCGCGGGCGTATTGCTGCGCAACGGCATCTTGCCTCCGCTTACCATAAAAATCAAACAACCGGCGCATGTAGCGCCACTTCAGCACGGTGAGCTTAGCGGCCGTAGCTTCCTGTAACGCCCGTTGCCAATACTTTTCAGCTCGCTGGTAATCGTGGATAGATTCGTAATACTGCGCCCAAGCAGCATCCAGCTCAAACTCGCCTTGGCGGCGTCCCGTAATAGTCATGGGTAGGGAGTCTGCTAGATGCTGTGCTTCTTGCAGTACCAATACAGCTGGCTCAGGGTTGTGCATGGCCACTAATACCACGCTTTTCTGCACCAATCCGTAGGCTTTTTCCTCCTGCCGGTTTAGGGAGGCTCGCCCCCGCACCGACAAGCCAGATTGGCGTATTCAAGCGCTTTGGTGTAATTCTGCTGGAGTAAGTAAAGCTTAGAAATATTACGATAGGTATAGGCATCTACCCCTCTGCCACCCTGCTTGGCATACTCCTGCGCCAGCGTAATAGACTGCAATAAGTACTCTAGCGCCTTGCTGGTATTGCCCCACTCAGCATAATTGGCCCCGGCTACCTTCAATTCACTGATGTAGTAGCTGCGGTTAAAGTTTTTAAACAGCTCGGCCGACTGCAAAAAGTTACTGATGGCCTGATCGTAGGCCCCCTTACGGCGGTAGTACCCCGCCACGGACACGTAGCAGGCCGCCATGTTTTCTTGCGCATTATGAACGCGGTAATACGCTAACTTATCACGGTAAAATTCAAATCGCTCTTCTATTTGATGGAGGCGGTTGAAGAGTGGTGCTATTTCAATGAGGATGGTAGGAATAGGATGACCAACGCGGTCAAATAGCTGTACGGCTTGCTTCACGTGGTGCAAGGCCTTGGCATTAGATTCGGGAATATTTTCGTCCCAATAGCGCATCGTCAGCTCCAACTGGCGGTACGGAGCGTCGTCGAGAGCGTGCAGCTGACGATTGAGCTTGTACAGTTCAGCAAATACGCCCAAAGCCTGCCGCCGCTCCCGGCTTTCATCCAAGCGGGTAATGTCGAGCAGATGTACAATCGTGCGTAGGCGGGCTGTATCGGTGCGTTGAGTAGCTAGGATATGATAGATAGAATCGGTTTCGGCATCCCAGTACCCGCGCTGTGCCAACAAAGGAATGCTGACTAGTAATAATAAAATGGTAATGAGATACTTCATACGCGAGAATATCGACCAGTGCTATCACGCCACACCGGCAAGCACGCTAACTCGTATGCCGACGCTACTGAGGCATACAGAGTGCAAGCACTAGCAAAAGTACTATTTTTCTCCGTCTTTACCCGCTGACTCTACTACTGCCATCGTGGCCGTAGCTTTGGCAATCAGCAGATTGTCGCACCACACCTCCGCCTCACAAAAATGCAAGCGGCGCCCCGCTTTTAGCACCCAGCCCACTGCCCGAAGGTGCTTCCAATACCGGGACGGAGGTAGCTGGTCTTAAGTTCTGCTGTCACTACCCCCGTACCATCGGGAACTAAGGTTACGGCGGCAAATCCAGCTACCAAATCAGCCATGGTAGCTACTAGTCCTCCGTGCGTAAACCCACTGTGCTGCTGATGCTGCTGCTGTAAGGTAAGGGTAGCCTCCACGCGGCCGGGCTCAATCCGAGTGAGGTCGGCCCCAATATGATGCATAAAATGCTGGCGCTGCAACTTGAGGCGGATACGAGATTCTAATGATTCGTTGGGAGAAGCGGATTGTAAATCAGTCATACCTCGTAAAGATACTGGCCTAGGTGTAGGCCCACCAAATGCTGGGTTTGCGTATCTTACTAGGGCCTAGCAGGAATATTGTTTCCCTGCGCCGCTTCAGTTCTTCCCACGTATTTTGCTACTGCCTTTCTCTATGGAACAGTTCGATTATCTGCTGGCTGTTGCCCTGGGGCTGGGGCTGGCTGCTTGCAGTGGCTTCCGGGTATTTGTGCCCTTGCTGGCTGCAAGCTTGGCGTACCGCACAGGTTACCTGACGCCTGCGGCGGGGTTTGCCTGGCTAGGCAGCTGGCCGGCCGTGGCAGCACTGGGCACAGCCACTGTGGCCGAGCTTCTAGGGTACTACGTGCCAGTGGTCGACAATATTCTGGATACAATTATGGGTCCGGCATCTTTTATTGCGGGCACTATCCTCATGACGTCCGCGCTACCTGACATGGCACCCATGGTACGCTGGAGCCTGGGTATCTTGGTGGGCGGCAGCACCGCGGGCCTTATCCAAACGGGCACTACGCTGCTACGGGCAGGATCTACGGCCACGACTGCGGGCCTGGGTAACCCCGTCCTAGCCACCCTAGAAAACATACTGGCCATTGTGGGGTCCATCTTAGGGTTGCTGCTGCCATTGTTGATGGCCGTGTTGGCACTTGCGGGGGTAGTATGGGTAGGGAGCCGGCTGCGCCAATGGCGCCGACGGCGGGCGGCCCGCAGGCGTCGGCAGTGTATCCGGAGCCAGCAGGCTAAGCATCTAAAGTGTGCTATATTTCAACCCGATGCCCCACCTTTGCCGTACGCAGGGGTCCGGCACCTGCATACTATAGGCCGGCCACTGCTTACTAATGGCTGACTTTCCTCCTTCTTCCCCCGATTCTTCTCTATTGCGTGCGTATGCCGGCCAAGCCCGGGTGCGCGTTTGTGGACTACTGGTGCGCGATGGTGCACTACTGCTAACTGCTCACCGAGGCATGCTGCACAATAATCTTCCGTTCTGGTCTCCGCCCGGTGGAGGGTGGCAATTCGGAGAAACCCTGCAAGAATGCCTACGCCGGGAGTTCCGCGAGGAAACTGGCCTGGACGTGACGGTAGGGCGCTTTTTGCACTTGCACGAGTTCCGAAGCGCCAGTCTTCAGGCATTGGAGCTTTTCTTCGAGGTACTAGCGGTAGATGCTGCCGCGGTTCCGCAGCTAGGAACTGACCCTGAGCATACTACCTCTGACCAGCTACTAACCCAGGTAGAATTCGTTCGGCCCCGGCACTTAGGGCTGCTACTGCCTACCCAGGTGCACCCGGTTTTGCGCGACATTATCAGCCCCGATGACGTGTTCATTCCTCAGCTACGCTTTCAGTAGCCTAACGGGCAGCGGCCCTGATTCTGTGTTCTAGCAGGCCTCCTTTGCTGGGCTTTTGTACCTTTAGCGGCCCGTTATTCGCCTGCCATCGTGTCTGTGTCTGCTTTTCCCGTTGCTCCCATGTCTGCTGCTGTTTCCTTGCCTGCTGCCTTATACCGCTTGCGCGATGAAACGCTGGCCCCTGATCAGCTAGCTGCGTACAACTTATATCTTACGGCTGGCCCCACCGGACTGCGCGTGGGTGTGGCCGATGTGCGCCGTAATAAGTTCGTGGTACTAGAAGATTACCCCGCCGTACCGGCCGTATCATTGGCTGCGCAGCTGCAAGCCCTTGCCACGCAGCACGACCTAGTAGGGCAAGCTGGCTGGAACCGCGTACGGCTGGCCGTGCAAAACCGCTATTTCACGCTGCTGCCCGCGCCTTTGTTCCGAACTGGTGATGAGAGTGCCTATTTACAGCTCCACCACACTCTCGATACCCAGCACGAAACTGTAGGGCACTACACCCACTCCAGCCTCGATATCGTCAGCATTTTTGCGGCGGAGAAAGCCTTGTCAGAGTGGTTCCACTACACCTACCAAGCGGGCAGTTTCTACACCAAACCAGTGCCTTGCTTACGGGCGTAGTACACCAGAGCGAGCAGGCTGCCCCGCGGCGCATTTACCTCAGCATTGGGCAGCAGGAAGTGACGCTCCTGGCCGTGCGCGATAAGCGCCCGGAGTTCTGCAATGTCTTCCCGTTCAGCACGGCCGAGGACCTTATTTACTACACCATCTTGGTTATGCAAGAGCTACAGCTCAACCCCGACCAAGATGCAGTAGTAGTCTGGGGCGACCTGATGCACGACTCGGAGCTGTTTACGGTGCTGCGCAAATACATTCGCAACATACGCTTCGGCAATCGTCCCTTCGACGTAGGCTATAGCTACCGCCTCAACGACGTTTTTGAGTACCGCTTTTTTGAGCTATACGCCTTGCATCTGTGCGAATAACTTATTAGCACGAAAAAGATCTGCGGCCTCTGGCATCAGCCATTAGTACTCTTTTTTCACTCCCTCTCCCTTTCTGATGCGTATCGCTCTATTTCCCGGCTCCTTTGATCCTTTTACTAACGGGCACCTTGATGTAGTGCGACGTGGAGTGACGCTGTTCGATGAGGTAATTGTAGCCATTGGCAACAACAGCAGCAAACAACGCTATCTACCTATCCAGCAAATGGTGGGGTTGATTGAGGGAGTATTTCATAACGAGCCTAGAGTGGCTGTACGCACGTACAAGGGACTCACCGCGGACTTTGCCCGTGAAACTGGAGCCCGGTTCCTGCTGCGCGGCCTGCGCAACACCACCGACTTCGAGTATGAGAATACCATTGCCCAGGCTAATCGGCACGTAAACCCGGAGCTAGAAACGGTTTTTCTGATTACCTCACCTGCTCTAGCGGCCATCAGTAGCACAATTATCCGCGAGATTCATCGGTTCGGGGGCAACGTGAACGACTTTGTACCGTTTTCGCTCCCTGCCTTCCAGCAAGACAACTAGCAGTAGGTAGCGGCAGCTGCTACCTACTTGCGGGCGACTATCCGCACCCCCAAAATAGCCTGGCTACTCTCCGGGTGAGCCACGGGCAGGATGATATAGTCTGGGTCCGTGAGGCTCAGATTGCCAGCGCGTAGCAGTTGGTCTTCG
Source organism: Hymenobacter sp. AT01-02 (assembly GCF_000961955.2). Lineage (NCBI taxonomy): Bacteria > Pseudomonadati > Bacteroidota > Cytophagia > Cytophagales > Hymenobacteraceae > Hymenobacter > Hymenobacter sp. AT01-02. The sequence continues at coordinate 26,832 of NZ_JZIR02000008.1, read as the reverse complement.
TCACTGCCAATGAGCACTAAGTCGCGCACTTTACGGGTGCGGGCATTAAACGTGACAACGATTGTGAGGCCATTGCGCTCGAACGTGTTGACCCAGTCTTCCCCGTTCGTCTTCTGCATCTGCTCACTAGTAGGCTCTATGCCAATTTCCTGATCCTTGGTTTCCTTCGGCGGCCCGAGGGAACGGCGCACTTGGTCAATGGTGTGCCCAATGAGCAGGGGCACATCAAGTGTAGCCGCCCGGGTCGATTCTGTACGGGTAGAGTTCGGGTTGTTGTTCTCGGTTTTGGTTTGTGTGCCTGTGCAGGCGCCCAAGCCAGCTAGTAACATTAGGGGGGAAAGGTAATAGCAGGGGCGCATAAACAAACAACAAAACGTAACGCTACTTCATGGACTCGTGGTCGGCAGGGGCTTGGCCAGCTGTTTCGCTGAGGTAATGCCGTACGACCAAGGCAATGCTGGCATACGACTCGTCTAGAACAGCTAGTGCCTGCTGAGGCGTCATCCACCGCACTTCCTCAATGTACTCTTCAGCTTGGGGCTTCATCAGCGAGTCGTCTAGACACCGCATGATATACCAATTCGTTTTTTTGAGAATTTTGTTGCCGTTGTAGGCGTAGGAATGCCAAGTACTAGGCAGCTTTTCTCCTAATTCAATCTGAATGTTGCATTCCTCCTCTACCTCGCGCAAGGCGCCTAGGGAAGGATCCTCTTCCTTCTTAAGCTTGCCCTTAGGCAAATCCCACTTGCCAAGGCGAAAAATCATCAGCACTAGGCCATCTTTCACTACCAAGCCACCAGCTGCCTTCACAATCTTGAACTGATCCTTCAGGTGCAGGATCAGGCGGTTTTTCTTGCGGGCCAGCAGCGTCAACGAGCGTAGCTTTTTCAGCTTCTTCACTTCCATTAGCCGTAGCAGCCGGTCAATGAATACGTCCGTAACGTCACGTACGAGCACATCCCCTACTAAATCCTTGGAAATAAACTCATCCTCCGGATTTAGAATCAGGTCGTACTTGTGCTTGTATATCTTCTCGCTGTTCTTTTTGATAATCAGCGGAATATCGTTGATGAAAACGTTCATCGCGGGGGTAATCTGGAGGGCAAAAACTAAGACCGGTCTGCTGCAAAGCACAGCATATTTCCCCGAAAACGAAAACGTCTACTGGGTCGGGCAAGATACGGGATGTCTGCCGTTGTGTTGTGTAGATGTTAAGAGGAAGTGCTAAGCCAGGAAATGTAGCACTAAAGGAGGCTGCTTTTGGAGGTCAGGCGTAGCACTTTTGCGCCGCCAGCAACCCACTACTGCTCACCCCATAGCCTAGTATACGCGTATCCAGCCACTCTACCTGTTACCTACGCTGCTTGCGTATACCTTCACTCATGAAAAAAATTGGCCTGCTCTCTGACACTCACAGCTACCTCGACGACCGGATTCTGCATCATTTGCGCGAATGCGACGAAATTTGGCACGCCGGTGACTTCGGAACGGCCGCCGTGGCAGAAGAATTAGCCGTCTTAGCGCCCCTGCGCGGGGTATATGGCAACATTGATGGCCGCGACGTGCGCCTGACGCAGCCCTTGATACAAAACTTTGAGCTGGAAGGCCTGCGGGTACTTATGACGCACATTGGGGGCTATCCAGGCCGCTACAGCCCCGAGGCGAACCTACTGGTGCGGCAAGAACGGCCCGGCTTGTTTATCAGTGGCCACTCGCACATTCTAAAAGTTATGCCCGATCCTCGGCTAGGCTTGCTTCATCTTAACCCAGGGGCAGCGGGCCGCCACGGCTTTCATAAAGTGCGTACGATGCTGCGCTTTGAGGTAGAAAATGGCAAGGTGCAGCAGCTGCAAGCCATTGAGCTAGGGCCGCGAGTAGGAAAGTAGAAGATACCCCTAGCTGTTTACTCATGGGGAGAACGGCCTACCAGGGCACAAAAAAGCGCCTTCTCGGCGAGAAAAGGCGCTTTTGAAATTTCTGACTGGAGCCCACCGACACCGGGGGGAGGGACGCCAGACGCGAAGTCCGGGTTAGGCGGCGGCTTCGGTCTTGGCTGCGCCCTGGGGGAAACGGGCTTTCAGCTCCTCAACGTCTACGTTCTTCAGAACGGGAGTGAGTAGCAGTTGCTTGATGATGCGCTGCTTGTTGTTAGCGCGGGCAATGTTCTTGCGGTGCTTCCGCTTCAGACGGGTAACGCTCATTTTTCCGGGTCGGTTTAGGTCTTTTGTAAATGAGGGGCAAAAGTAACGACTAAATTTGAAACCGGGAAACCTTTCCCATTTTTCCCTTCCAACCTGATGACTGATTCTTTGATCGATCTGCGCTCCGATACCGTGACGCGCCCTACCCCAGCCATGCTGGAAGCCATGTTCCGCGCCCCCGTCGGCGACGACGTATATGATGAAGACCCCACGGTGCGGGCACTAGAGCAGGAAGCTGCTGCCCGCTTTGGCTTGGAAGCCGGTTTGTTCTGTCCTTCCGGCACCATGACCAACCAAATTGCCATCAAGGCTCACACTGAGCCACTATCGGAGGTTATTTGTGAGCAGAACTCGCACATCTACCTCTGGGAAGTAGGCGGCATTGCTTTTCACTCGGGGGCCTCAGTAGCGCTACTGCCGGGCCGGCAAGGGCGTCTCACGGCCGCTCAGGTAGAAACAGCCATTCGGCCGGTTAACATTCACTACCCTACTACCAGCCTCATCTCGCTTGAAAATACCCACAACCGCGGTGGGGGTAGCTGCTACGATCTGGCCGACATTGCCGCCATTGCGGAGGTGGCCCAGCGCCACAGCATTCCCCTGCACCTAGATGGCGCCCGCATTTTTAACGCCTTGGTAGCGACGAGCCAGGATGCAGCAGAGTATGGCCGCCTGTTCGATACAATTTCGGTGTGCCTATCCAAGGGCCTGGGCGCTCCAGTTGGTTCGGTACTACTGGGCAGCAAGCAGTTCATCCAGAAAACGAAGCGGATTCGTAAAGTCATGGGTGGGGGTATGCGCCAAGCGGGCTACCTCGCCGCAGCAGGTCTCTATGCCCTCGAAAACAACGTGGACCGCCTAGCCGATGACCACCGCCGTGCCCGCCAACTAGGTAGCACCTTAGCTGCTCAGCCGTACGTGGCCGAGGTGCTGCCGGTGGAAACCAACCTAGTTATTTTCCGCCTACAAGACACCCTTCCTGCCGAGCAATTCCTGTCGCACCTAGAGCAACAGGGTATTAAGGCCTCTTCATTCGGGCCCCAAATGATTCGATTCGTCACGCACCTAGATGTGGACGACGCCAAAATCAGCCGGTAGAAGAAGTACTAGGCACCGTGGTCAGTAAGCTCCGGACAACACGTCCTTGCCAGACCGCGTACCGTTGACAGACTTGGGCTACTCCGAAGTACGGAGTGGTTTCCGATTAGCTAGCTGACCCAACGGTACGCGGTTTCCTGGTATTGCAGGCGCGCTCAAACCTTGGTAATCAGCTTACTTCTTTCTGATTACTAACTGGTTGCATGGAGCTATATAATACGTTTGCAGTACTGCTTGTGGTAGCGGCCTTATTTGGCTACGTCAACCACCGCTTCTTGCGGCTCCCCTCCACTATTGGCCTCATGATACTGGCCCTGCTCTCCTCGTTGGTAGCCATTGGGCTGGGCCGCTTGGGGGTCCCGTGGGTAGTAACGGTAAGTCAGCTGGTACAGCGCATTGACTTTCATACGGTGCTTATGCAGGTGATGCTTAGCTTCTTGCTGTTTGCTGGCGCCTTGCACGTAGACGTTCGCACTCTGGGCCAAGAAAGGCTTCCCGTTGCCATACTGGCCTCCGTGGGCACTCTGGTTTCTACGGTGCTGGTAGCGGGTGCTATATATGGCCTACTCCCTTTGTTTGGGCTACCCACCGAGTTTATTTATTGCCTGCTGTTTGGTGCCCTCATTTCTCCCACCGACCCCATTGCGGTACTGGGCATTCTGAAAGAAGCTCGCATTCCAGCTTCTCTGGAAATCAAGATTGTGGGTGAGTCGCTCTTCAATGATGGTATTGCGGTAGTGGTCTTCGTGAGCTTATTTCAGATTGCTCAGGCTGGTACCAGCGGCGACCTAAACACCATTGGCATGCTGTTTCTGCGCGAAGCAGTAGGAGGCCTGGCCTTGGGGGCAATGCTCGGCTACGCCGGTTTCTGGGCTCTGCGTAGCATCGACCACTACCAGGTAGAAGTGCTTATTACCCTGGCCCTGGTGACGGGGGGCACGGCGCTAGCTACGGCGCTCCATACATCTGGCCCCCTGGCCATAGTAGTGGCAGGCCTAATTGTGGGAGACAAGGGCCGACGGCACGGCATGTCGGACCTTACTCGGGAGTACCTGGATAAATTTTGGGAACTGCTGGATGAAGTGCTTAACGCCATGCTCTTCGTACTGATTGGCCTTGAGATGCTGGTGCTCAACATTAGCCGCACCATGCTGCTTGTGGGCGCTTTAGCAGTCTTGGTTGTACTGCTGGCACGGGCTATATCCGTAGGAGTACCCTTGGGCCTACTTCGCCGGCGCTATCACTTTGACCGCTCCACGTTGCGCATTCTTACCTGGGGCGGCTTGCGGGGTGGCATCTCCGTGGCGCTGGCCTTGTCCCTCACCCCAGCCATGCCCCGCGACCTGTTGGTAGGCATTACGTATGTAGTAGTGGTGTTCAGCATCGTGGTGCAGGGGCTTACTATCGGGCCGTTGGTGAAGAGGTTAGGGCTCAGCACCACCGCTGATTCTTCGCCCGCTTCGCATTAGCGTCTATTGTTACACTTGTTGGTTGGGTATGAATCTGTTTGTGATTGGCGATGTGCATGGGTGTTTCCATACCCTACAGGAACTGATAAAACACTGGCAACCGGCTACGGAACTACTGGTGCAAACCGGCGACATAGTTGACCGGGGCAATTATTCCCTGGAATGCTTAGAGCTGGCCCGCACTCTTGAAACCCAGGGCCCAACTGTGTTTTTGCTCGGCAACCACGAGCACGAAATGCTGAAGCACTACGCACCTAATGGCCCAAACGCTAATTGGCTGCGTTGGGGCGGCCGCGTCACGGCCCAGCAGTATCAAGGCCGCCCGTCACTCTTACAAGAGCACCTAGCCTGGATCAAGCAGCATCCTCTATTCTGGACAAACGAGCACTTGCTCATTAGCCATGCTGCTTTGCCGATACACCCAATCCACTTGACCTAGATAACGCTAACGGCGTTTTGTGGCGGCGGGGGCCACTCACTAATAAGGGCAAACGCCAGATTATCGGCCACACGCCTACCCAAGGCCAGCCAGCGTTTGACCGCGTGGCCAACGTGTGTAACATTGACACCGGGGCGTATCTGGGGCAGAACCTCACAGCGCTGCGCTTGTCTGCTACGGGGGAGCTGCTCGACGAATTTTTCGTTCCTACGCTCCCTATCGATATTGCCTAGTGCTGGCAGGGTCACCCCTCCCTAACCGATAATCTAATAGCTTACCCGTCTCCTCGTCCATGCCTACCTCTCCTGATGCCCTGCATCACCTTGCCCAAGCCGACCCCGTGATGGCTCGGCTCATTGCGCAAGGGCAGCCTATCATTCCCGCTCCGCACGAAGACTTATACTTAGCGCTGCTTCGGGCTATCGTAGGCCAGCAAATATCTACCAAGGCAGCGGCGGCCATCTGGCGGAAGGTGCAAGCCTTATTCCCGCCCGATGGCTACCCCGAGCCAGCCGTCGTGCTACTGCTCACGGATGAGGACCTGCGGGCTGCGGGCATTTCGCGCCAAAAAGCAGGCTACTTGCGAGCCATTGCCGACTTTGCCCAACGCAACCAGTTAGACCACGCTCACCTGAGCCAACTCGACGCCGAAAGCTTCACTACCCACCTCACGCAAATAAAGGGCGTAGGACGCTGGACTGCGCAAATGCTACAGATGTTTGCCTTAGACCAACCCGACGTATTTCCCGAGGGCGACTTAGGAATTCAGAATGCCATGCGCCGCCACTACGAGTTGCCCGAAACTGGTCGTGCCCTACTGCGCCGCATGACGGAGCTAGCCGAGCCCTGGCGGCCCTACCGCACCTTGGCCAGCAAGTACTTGTGGCAGTCTTTAGATAATACGCCGGCAGAGTCGTACTAGCTGATTGGGTCGGTGGGTGAAGGAGAAACTCCCGACTTAGGCCGGCGGGAGGCTCTTTCCGCTTGGCGGCGGGCGTCTTCTTCTGCCTCGGCCTGCCGGCTCTCCCGGCTTACGAGGGCCATAATCAAAAACACCGACACGAAAGGCAACACCAAGGCTATCAGCAGCCAGCGCCAACCCGAGCGGCCGTACATGCGGGCAACATAAACGGTTATAAGAGCCGGCAGCAACAACGCTAGTGCGGCGGCCAGGATGGTAATACCCGAGGGGTTGTGCAAATTCATATGGTTCTCTTCTTACCGTACTTTCCCGCGCTTCACTAGGTAAGCGTAGAGCACTTTATCGAACGGTTCACGAATATCGACGGGCACAAAATCAATCTTATACTGCCCGCACCGCAACGCTAGCTCGTGCTCGTATTGTTGCATGGCGGCGCGGTACTGCTCGCGCACTTGGTTGGGCTGCAACTTTACCAGTTGACCCGTTTCCAAGTCTTCAAACACGTAGGGCCGGTCAGAAAAGCTAAAGTCTGCTTCGGTGGCCCGATCCATCACGTGAAAGAGAAGCACCTCGTGGTGCTGGTGGCGCAAGTGTTGCAGGGCAGCCAACGCCTCGGCCTGTTCTTCCGGAGCTCGGCCCAGCATATCTGAAAACAGCACCACCAAGGAACGCTTCGGAATTTGCTGGGCAATCTGATGAATAACTCCAGCTACATCAGTTGTGGCCTTGCGAGCGGGCACCGTGCGTTCCAACAGCTGCTGTAGTGTAAGAAGCAAGGTGTGCCGATGCGTACTGGTGGAGCGCACGGGAGTTTGCAGCTCTACTTGCTCAGCAAACGTAACGAGCCCAACGGCATCGCGCTGCTTTTGCAAGAGTGTAGTAATAGCCGCCGCGCACAAAATGGAGAAACGCAACTTGTCGTGCCCCGGCGCTGGGTAGTACATGCTCGGGCTCACGTCTAGCAGCAGGTGGCAGCGCAAGTTGGTTTCTTCCTCGTAGCGCTTTACAAAGAGCTTATCCGTGCGGGCTAGCACCTTCCAATCGAGGTGGCGGGTGCTTTCGCCGGGGTTGTAGAGGCGATGCTCGGAGAACTCCACCGAAAACCCGTGGTAGGGCGACTGGTGTAGTCCCGTAATGAAGCCTTCTACGAGCTGCCGCGCCAGAAATTCTAAGTTTTCAAAGGAGCGGACCGCCGCCAAATCGAGGGGTTGAGCCATATAGGTTAGAAAGCAGGGAAGAACAAGGTACGCTAGAACCCGGACACTGCACCCCTACCCTGCTACATGCAAGAGAGTAGCGCCTGTATTTGTTCCCCGTGCTAACCCAATATGATTTTAGAAGGATATACAGAAAAAAAGATATAATCTTGTTTTTATCCCAGCTTCGGTTTTTGCCGTTTAAATGCATCCAGCGGCTTTTTTGAGCCATAGGCGTACTTTTTTGTGTTTGTTTGGCCGTAAAACAGTAAATTGCCAGACTTAAAATTTTTATATCTAACTGAAACGCTTTATTTTGCGCTGAACTTCAAACATCTTAGAATAATAAAATTTACCAGAAGGCCCTGTGGAAGACCGTCACGACCAGGAAGAAATTTACTCCCAACGCATTAAGGCTGGCAAGCGCACGTACTTTTTTGACGTAAAAGCCACCCGCGGCCAGGATTATTATCTGACCATCACAGAAAGCAAGCGTCGTTTGCGCGACGATGATACTTTCTCCTACGAGAAGCACAAGATCTTCCTTTACAAGGAAGACTTTTTGAAGTTCGTGGATGCCTTGCAGGATGCCGTAGATTACGTCCGTGAGGAGTTGCTAACCCCCGAGGAAGTGGCCGAGTTGGACCGCCCTCGCCCTGCCTACGACGCTGATGGCCGCGATGGTGGCTATAGCCGCGCCGAGGAGAATTATTAACCTTTTATTCGGAAGTCTAGCGAAACACTGTCTACTACGCTGTTTTATTACCGCTTCCCACCGCACGGCGCGCCCGGTTTCAGCCATGGCGCGCCGTCGTGGTTTGTGAGGCACTTCACGTTACTTGTCCTCCTTTCACTGGTTGCTGCCACCGGCCGACGCCAGCGAAGGGAGGACAAGTTGTTTAGCCCGTGCTTTCCCCAAAAAAGCCCCGTACCTTTGCCCCTCGAAGTGGGCCGCGGGCCTACTTCACCATTCCACTACTTCACCATTTCAGTATATGGGTCTCCGCTGCGGTATCGTCGGCCTGCCGAACGTCGGCAAATCCACGCTTTTCAACGCTCTTTCCAATGCCAAGGCCGAGTCGGCCAACTACCCCTTCTGCACCATTGAGCCGAACGTGGGCGTGATTACGGTGCCCGACGAGCGGCTTCAGATTTTGGAAGCACTTGTAAACCCCAAGCGGGTACTGCCAACCATCATTGAGTTCGTAGATATTGCGGGCCTCGTGAAAGGTGCTTCTAAGGGCGAGGGTCTGGGCAATAAATTCCTGGCTAACATCCGCGAGGTGGATGCCATCATCCACGTGGTGCGCTGCTTCGACGACCCCAACATTGTGCACGTAGCTGGTGGCGTTGACCCAGTATTCGACAAGGATGTTATTGACACGGAGCTGCAAATCAAAGATTTGGAGAGCGTGGATAAGAAGCTGGCCAAGGCCGAGCGTAGCGCGAAGAGCGGCGATGCGCAGGCCAAGAAGGAAGTAGTAGCCCTACAGCGCTTCAAGGAGGCACTGGAAGCGGGCCAAAATGCCCGCGCCGTGTCGGCTACCCCCGAGGAACTGGAAGCCGTAGCCGATCTGCAACTCCTCACCATTAAGCCGGTTATCTACGTGGCCAATGTGGACGAGGCCAGCATCACTACGGGCAATGCCCACACGGCAGCTCTCCAGGCCCACGTAGCCCAGGAAGGCGCCGAAGTAGTACTCGTATCGGCAGCCATTGAGTCGCAGATTGCGGAGATGGAAGACCCCGAGGAAAAAGAAATGTTTTTGGCCGAGTACGGCCTCACCGAGTCGGGTCTGAACCGCCTGATTCGGGCATCCTACTCCCTGCTCAACCTAATTACTTACTTCACGGCTGGCGTACAGGAAGTACGTGCCTGGACCATTCATAAGGGCGACAAAGCCCCCGCGGCCGCTGGTGTTATCCACTCCGACTTCGAGAAAGGCTTTATTCGCGCCGAGGTAATCAAGCTGGCCGACTACCAAGAGTACAAGACGGAAGTGAAGATTAAGGAAGCTGGTAAGATGGCCGTAGAAGGCAAAGAGTACGTGGTGCAGGATGGCGACATCATGCACTTCCGCTTCAACGTGTAACAACTGACGGGCTAACCTCTGGCATCATGGAAGTAAAAGATAGCAACGGCAACCTCCTCGCGGAAGGCGATTCGGTTACCATCACCAAAGACCTGAAAGTAAAGGGCATTGCGCAGGCCCTCAAGCGCGGCACCGTCATCAAGAACATCCGGCTTACCAACAGCCCCGCTGAGATTGAAGGCAAAGCCGGCGGAACCGTTCTGGTCATCAAAACAGAGTTCCTGAAGAAGGCATAACGCCGTTTCTCTCGAAGTTCTATAGGAAAAGCGCCCCGGTCGACTAGTGCGGCCGGGGCGCTTTGAGTTTATGCTAATAGGTGGGAGTCATCAACATCTAACTGAATAGCGCATCCGGTTGAACTGAACTCCGAAAAGGAACAGACGAGCATCCAATTGGTGATAGAAAAGCCAGACCTCAAAACTTGAGGTCTGGCTTTTCTAATGCCTGTAACAGCCAATAAACTACTTGCCTACCACTTTAAACAACATGCCCGCCGTCATTTTATCGGTGGTTTTCATACCATTCAGAATGGCCATTTCCTCGTAGCGCTTCGACGGAACGCCATTGGCCGCAAGAGCTGAGGCCAGCGTTTGGCCAGCTTTGGCAGTTTTGATGCGCACGCGCTCAGGTTGGCGGTTGATCTTGTTGGCATCGGTGAGGCGACGGAAGCCCTGGGCCACATTCTGGAAAGTACCACCGTAGGTGTTCAGCGTACCGGGGCCGCAGAGCCCAACCAAGGCGTAGAGCGTTTGGCCGTCTTGGATGACGTAGGACAAGGTGCTGGCCGTGATGCCCTGCTGGCCGGTTTGTTGATCTTGCCCTACCTGGTCACCTTGGATTACCACGGCAGGGAAGCTATTTACGGTGGTGCGGCTGGCTTGGGCATTTTGAAGCTTAAGCTGCTGGGCCAACGCCTGCGCCGTTTCATCCAAGGACTTATTGCCGGCGGGCAGGAGCACTATCACGCTTTGCCGTTGGGCTCGGCCATCTGAAACTGGCTGGGTGAATTCTGCGACTTCCAACCCTGGGGCACAGGAAACTGGAATTTCAGGTCGGGGTGGTAGAAGACGCTGTTTTCCACGTAGCCCTCGCGGGGGTTGTCGCCGTAGGGCAAGCCCTCAATCATGCGCAAGTACTGGTCGCGGTTGACGGCTAGCTGCCGACCGGCCTGCTGCTCGGCTTGCTGGGCCAACTTTTTCACGTTCTGGTACCGGTCGGCGGAGTTGGGGTGTGATGACAGGAATGTGGGCACTGTGGCGGCACCACTGCTTTGCTCGGTGCGCTGCAAAGTCAGGAAGAAATCAGCCATAGAAGACGGATCGTACCCAATTTTACTGGAGTACTTCACGCCCAGCTTATCCGATTCATTTTCGTCGTCGCGGCCGTATTTGAGCAGGCCGAGACCTACTACCTGCGAGGCCGGCTGAGCTAGGGCCGCAACGCGCCGTGAGAGTATGGAGCCCAGAATGAGGGCGCCATTGGCAATGGTGGAGCGGGTTTGCTGCTTTTGGCCGTGGCGGGCCGTAATGTGGCCTATTTCGTGGCCGAGAACTCCACTAAACTGAGCTTCATTGTTGAAGTGGGCCATGATGCCCCGCGTGAAGTACACGTGCCCGTCGGGGGTAGCAAAGGCGTTAATGATGGGTGAATCGACAATGGTAAACCCTTTGACATCAGCGGGACGGTCGGATATCTTGCCCATCTGCATGCCCTTGCTATCAATGTAACTCTGAAGCTTGGAGTTATCGAGCAGGCCAAACTGGGCAATTACCTGTGGGTCGGGTTGGGCACCTGTACGGGTAGGGAGGTACGGGGAGCGGGTAGCCGGGAGCCTCCCAGAGGCAGGAGAAGCGCTAGCGTAGCGCCGGTACGCAAAACGGAGGTGAGGATGGGTTGCATGGAGAGAGAGCTAGTGGTGGTAACAGGAGTAGGAATACGCCTGCAACGAAGCGCGGCGGCTGCAAGGTTACAGAAGCGCTACTTCGCTTATCCATATAGACTAATTCCATGCCGATTTGGCCGCGTCTACTTTTCTGCCTCCTGACGCATCTGCTCTTCCAGCTCCACCGCGGTAAGGCGCCCGTGCCGACGGTCGAGCCAGTCCATCACGGGGGTAGCCAGCACGCCGTGCAGAACAATGGAGGTGAGCACCGTGAAGCCCGTGATGGCCCACAGCTCTTTGCCATCGGCAAAATGGGCTTCGTGCATAGCAAATGCCAGGTAGAAAAACGAGCCGATGCCTCGGATACCGAAAAAGGAAATTACCAGTCGCTCGGGCCACGACACGCGGCTTCGGCCCAGGGTCAGAATACCACCTAATGGCCGTAGCAACAGCAGCAGAAAGAGACCTAGTGCGGCCCCGGTCCAGGTGAGAGGAGCCAGCAGGCCACGGATAATGGCCCCGCCAAACAGAATGAGAATCACCACAATAAGCAGGCGCTCCAACTGGTCGGTAAACTCGTGCATTTCGGTGTGGTACTCATGACTACGCTCGTGGGTGCGCAACGTCACGGCCGCCACGAATACGGCGAGGAACCCGTACCCGTGCAGCAACTCCGTGAGGCCGTAGGCGGTGAGCGTGACGGCCAGAGCTACAAAGCCGTAGGCATCGGGGTTTATCTGGACGCGGTGCGGCAAATCGAAGATCAAAAACGAAAGAACCTTGCCCGCCAGCCAGCCAGCCAGTACGCCCATGCCCGTGCGGTACAGCACGTCCATCCAGGCCCAGTGCAGCAGCCGATCTGATAACGGCAATGCAGCTACGGGCAGCAGCACCAAGGCCAAATGCACAAACGGGAAGGCCAGGCCGTCGTTCAGGCCCGCCTCCCCGGTAAGGGAAAAGCGTACGTTGTCTTCGCCGCCTTCGCCCGGCTTTCCCACTTGCACGTCGCCGGCTAGTACGGGGTCGGTAGGGGCCAGCGTGGCGGCCAGCAGCACGGCCGAAGCCGGTACCAGCCCGCCCAGGCGCCACGCTACCACCGTGAAGATGGCAATGGTAATAACCATGAGTACTAGCACCAGCTGCAACGGAGCCCGCCACCGCCACAACGAAAACTTGCGGTCAATCTTAAGGCCCGTGCCCGTGAGGGCCACCGTTGCGCAGATTTCGGTGAGGTGCATGGTAAAGGTGGAGTGCTCCACCGGATTGGGGTTGGGCAGGCCTAGGGGCAGCCCAAACACCAGCATGCCTAGCCCAACAAACAAGATGGGGTAAGACAAAGGAAATTTTCTCAACAAGGATGGCAACCAGGCCACGCCCAAAATAGCCACGCCTAGTATTACCAGAATCAGATTATAGTGCGACATGCAAGCAGATCAGGGGAGTAAGACCTTTTCTTACGCAAGCCTCTCTCTGCCGGACACCTCTACCCTATCGTACGCTTACGCTTAGAGTAACTGACTACCCGCCCGCTTGGCCCCTATGCTGCCGCTGGCGGTATCTCCATTCTATCCTGCTGGCCTCTTCTCGATGATTCATGCAAAGCTTCCCGGCCAACCTACTTTATGCCGGACGTGTAAAGCAAAAGCCCCCGGACACCACTTCAGTTGCTTAAAGTGGTGTCCGGGGGCTTTTGAGTAAGCCGAGCAAGGAAAGGCTTTATGGATTCCGGCTATTGACATCGATGCTCTGGTAGCCGATAAGCAAGTCGGTACGCGTGCCCGGGGGGCGGTAATACACGAGCAAGTCATACTGGTTTTCGGTTTCCTGGTGGCTACCCTCCCAGTACACGCTATTGGCTCCCTGGGCAGTTTGCACGGCATAGAGGTAGTTGTAGTAACCCTGCTTGAGCAGCGCCCCGCCGGTGTACTCGCCGGTGGCTGCGTCGTAGGTTAGCTTGTACTCATCCTTCAGCTGCCAGTCGGACAGGGCGCCTACCACGTACACGGGCCCTGGCGCAGCCTGCGGCGCGCGCAGGTGAAATGCTACGTTGAGGTAGTCAGCATTGGTAGCACCATTGCCGTACTCCCGGCTTTCAATTACACGCTGTCCATTAATGTCCTCATATTGGGAGTATGACTGGCCGTTGCGGGTGGCTTCGGGTTGCAAATCGGCGGTGCGGGGCGAGGCATTGGCATCTACCCGCGCCACGCCTACTCCTACCGAGCGGAACGTGCGCAAGTCAAAGAAGCGAAACTCGCTCAGGGCGGGGAAAGCGTTTTCGAAGTTGAAGTACTGGTAGTCGAGCTGGCGTTCGGCATCGCGCACGAAGGTGGGGCGCAGGTTATACTTGGCATTGTCCCACCGGAAGTTTTGGCGCAACACCACCTTTACTTCCTGGGCCGGATTGATGAGCTGCATGTTATAGCGAATCCCAAAGTCGATCTGCTGTAGAGTATAGCGCTCCTGCCCCGCTACTGGAATGCCCTGCTTCATGCTGATGGCCAGGGCCCCTTGGTCGTAAACCAGCACCCGCCGCGACAACAGCGGCGTGCCGCCCGTACCCTGCACCACCCACAAGTAGTTGCCCGAGAGTTTCACCTGGGGCATCTGTAGCCTGTAATGGTAGTAGGGCACCTTGGTGGCATTGGAAGCCCGGTAGTCGGTGATAGTTTGCTCGTTGATTTCGTTTAGAAATTGCATGTCTGTCAGCACCGAGGGCTGCCAGTTCACGTCGCAGTGCACCAGTTTGGCCGTGAGGCGCTCCCCCTGGCTACCCAGCACATCAAACTCCAGCAGGACGGGCTGGCCCTGGGCTAGTGGCACAATGGGGGGGTTAAAGATTTCAGTAACCTGCCCGGTAGGCACGTAGCACTGCACGGTGCGCACGTTGGGGTTATACACGTAGTCCTCGTACCGCAGGGTCTTGTCGGCGTAGTACTCGGTGGCGGGAGCTTGCCCAACAGTAGCGGGCCTGCGGGCAGCGTTTGGATCAGTAATGGGCGTACCCAGCGGCACGCAGGCGGTGGCAGCTAGGGCTAGGGTAGCAGAAAGGAAACGGTAGCGCATAGCAACGAATGTAGGCGTTAGGCCCCAGATACCAGCGAAACTCAGGGCACGAGATAGTGTGATACGGCTCCATTCTAGCACTATTCCGACATCTAGTAACCTTCTATTCATAATGCCTTCATGCAGCTTGATCTAGCCATAAACCAGACAACACACTAGGTTTCGTACTTGCGGCGCACTTCACCCAACCCGTATGAAACCTACTTCTACTCTACTTTTAGCAGCTGTACTGAGCGGCGGGCGCGCACTGGCGCAGGCTCCATGCCCTACCCTACCGGCCGACCACATCAGCCGGTTTACATCCGTGGAGCCCTCCACTCAGCCCCAAGACCTACGGTTGCCGACTACCCATGCCTTCCAAGTATTGGCCCAAGGTGGTGATGCCTACACCAACGCGACCGAGGGCAATATGCTGGAATCGTTTGACTTTACGGGGTATGCCCCCATCAGCGGAAGCAGCACCAACGGCTACCTCTCCATCAACCACGAGGGCTCCGGCACTACCTCGGGCGTGAGTATGCTCAGCCTGAACTTTAACGCTGCCACCAAGCTGTGGAATACATCGGCCAAGCACCCGGTAAACTTTGGGCCTGTAGTCGGTACAATCAATAACTGCTCGGGCACTGTTACGCCCTGGAGCACAATTGTAACCTGCGAGGA
Source organism: Hymenobacter sp. AT01-02 (assembly GCF_000961955.2). Lineage (NCBI taxonomy): Bacteria > Pseudomonadati > Bacteroidota > Cytophagia > Cytophagales > Hymenobacteraceae > Hymenobacter > Hymenobacter sp. AT01-02. The sequence continues at coordinate 11,806 of NZ_JZIR02000008.1, read as the reverse complement.
AAATCTGGGCCCCACGAATCCCGTCGATACCAATAATGACGGGTACATGGACTCCGGCTGGAATATAGAAATTGACCCCGCGACCCGCGCGGTAAAGGACCAGGATGGCAACGGCACCCCCGATAAGCTCTGGATGATGGGCCGCCTGAAGCACGAGAACATTGTGGTGGCTCCTGATCTGCGCACGGTCTACGAGGGTGCCGATGACGGTTCCGCCAACAGCTTCGTGTACAAGTACGTAACCGACACCCCCGGTCAGCTTGGCAAGGGTAAGCTGTACGCTCTGCAACTGAGTGGGGCCATCGGCACGGCTACTACCGGCACCTGGATTCAGATACCAAACGCTACCCCCACGGAGTGCAACAACACCACGGTAGCGGCCAGAGCCCTGGGCGCTACCAGCTTCAACGGCGTAGAAGACATTGAAATCAGTCCGCTGACGGGCCAAGTCTATTTCACGGCTAAAGGCCCCGGTACTATCTACCGCTTCACCGACTCGGGTGCCGCAGGTACTACTGTCAGCAACTTCGAAATATTTGCCGGCAACTCTCCTACGGTAACCAACCAAGCCTATACCATCAACTACGGTTCGGGCTCTATCTCGGAACTCTGGCGCACCGGCAACGACAACCTGACGTTTGACTCTCAGGGCAACCTGTACGTGTTGCAGGATGGTGGCCGCAACCACATCTGGCTCATCAAGCCGTGCCACACCCAGGCTGCTCCCGCCGTAGAGCTGTTTGCCGTGACGCCCGCGGGCTGTGAGCCAACGGGTATGACCTTCTCGCCCGACGAGCGGTTCATCTTCGTCTCTATGCAGAGCCCAGATGAGAAGAACACGCTGGCTACCACTGATGCGGCGGGCCAGCCGGTTGTATTTAACAAGTCTACAGCCTTAGTTATTGGCCGCAAAGGCACCTTAGGCACCGCTACCGCCCTGGCTACTGCCAAACCCGAGCTACACAAGGCAGATGTGTATCCAAACCCCGTAAGCACAGAAGAGCTGACCATCCGACTTTCGCACCGCCAGCGCGAGGAGGCTACCGTAACGGTGTACAACGCCTTAGGCGCCCGCGTCCTAGACCAGTCGGCTACTCTGAACCAGGGAGAAAATACGCTGAAGCTGCCCGTGAGCAAGCTGCGCAACGGCTACTACAACTTGGTTATCAAAACGGCTACCACCACCACTACTCGTCCGTTCATTAAGCAGTGAGGTCCCGCTTAGTATTCTTTCTCTCCGTACTCGTTGTTGCCCTGCAGTCTTTGCAGGGCAACACTTGTTTGGCGCAGTGCGCCACAAAAATCTCTTTCTCTCTGACTACGGCCCTCAGCCAACCAGCCTGCGTTACGGAGCTGAACCTGCGGGGCCAAAACCTGGAACTGCTGCCCCCGAGCCTAGAGCGGTTGCAGCGGTTGCGCCTGTTGTTTGCCCACGAAAACCACCTGCGCCATTTGCCCAGCAACCTCGCGCAGTTGGACAGCTTGCGGGTGCTGTTCGTGAACAAGAATAGCCTGCTGGACTTGCCCCCAGCTATTGGCAACCTACATCGGCTGCGGCAGCTGCAAATAGAGCAGAACATGCTTACGGAGCTACCGCCTAGCATTGGGGGGCTCGACAGCTTACGCTACCTCATGGGCGCCTACAACAACTTTACCTCTCTGCCCGAGCAGCTAGGGCAACTGGCTCGGTTGGAGTACTTCGATGTCTCGCACAATCAGCTGCTGTTTCTGCCCGCTTCCCTGGGCAGCTTGCGCAGCCTCCGCTACGTGTACCTGAACGACAACAAGCTGCAAAGCCTGCCAGCACACTTTGCAGGCCTTACCCAGTTGGAAGAACTGAACCTGTCCAACAATCAGTTAGAGGAGCTGCCGGCCAGCCTTGGTAGTTGCCAGAACCTTAAGGTGCTTATCCTGTCCGGCAATCAGCTCAAAACGCTGCCGAAAAGCCTGAGTAAGTTGCAGGCCTTGGAAATGCTCATCCTCAACGACAATCAGCTCACGGCCCTGCCCCGTTCCCTGCGCAAGCTCAAGAAGCTGAAAACTGTCATTGTGAAGCAAAACGCTTTTACCCCGGCGGCCCGGCGCCAAGCCGAAACGGCACTACCGGGCGCCAAACTCTATTTCTAATGCCCTCCCGTTTGATTCGCTACTCGGCAGCTAGTGGCCGCTTGTGGCTGCTAGGCTTTTCGGTGCTGCTGTTTTCGTTTGCTCTCCTGCGCAAAACGCCCGCCGAGCAGGTGAAAGTGTACTACGATGCTCATTTGCACCAACTGCACAATGCCCTCACCCACTTCCAGGAGCGTGCCTACCAGGCCGACACTATTGTACTCCGCACCGAGTTTGCGGCTTGCCGGCGGGAATATAAGGCCTTGGAATCTGCGGTGGAGTACTACTACCCGCACGCGGCGGGCCGCATCAACGGGGCGGCCTTACCCGAGACCGAGCCAGGGGAGCCGGGCGAAGTAATTCCGCCTAGTGGATTTCAGGTGCTGGAAGAATACGTGTACGCCGCCCCTGACGAGCGCACTACCCGTGACCTTATTTATCAGGAGCTCGACAACCTGCTGTTCCAAGTGCGCCAGCTAGAGCAGCAGGCGCCCCACTTAAGCTTTTCCGACGCCGAGGTATTCGACGCCGTACGGCTGAACCTGTACCGCCTAGCGGCCAAGGGCATTTCCGGCTTCGACTCACCAGCGGCGCACGCCTCCTTGCCAGAAGCCGCCGTTACGCTGCAAGCCACGCGGGAAGTGCTGGCTTTGTATGAGGTGCCCGCAGCCCTGACTTCGCAATTGCGCCGCTGTGAAGCCACCATAGCGGCCCCCAGGCAGGACTTCAACTCCTTTGACCGAGCTCGGTTTTTTACGCGCTGCTTCAACCCAGCGCTGGCCGCGCTGCACCAGGCGCAATTACAGCTACGCATACCTTTCGTGCGGGACCGACGCGCCGTGCGGCCAGATGCGGCGAGCTTTTTCGTAGCTGATGCCTTCAACTCTTCCTTCTTCGCCCCTACCGATGCGGCGGCACCTACTCCCGCAGTGCTAGCCTTGGGCGAGGCTTTATTCAAGGAGCCTGTGCTATCCGGCAAAGCGGGGCGTTCTTGCGCCAGCTGCCACGAGCCCAGCCGCGCCTATACCGATGGGCTGCGCGTGAACAGTTCTCTCCTGGCCGATGCTGGCCTAGAACGCAATACGCCTACCCTCCTCAACGCGGCCCTCCAACCCGACCAGTTCTACGACAGCCGGGTGCATTTTCTGGAAGACCAAGTGCACGCCGTGGTAACCAACAAGGCCGAAATGGGTGGTCAGCTCAGTCAAGCACCTGCTCTACTCCGCAAGAAGGCAACATATGCCAAGCAGTTTGCCAAGGCATTCGATAAGGAGAAGCAACCCATTACCGAGCGCAACATCCGGCGCGCCGTGGCTGCCTACGTCCGGTCCCTAGTCGGCCTCAACAGCCGCTTTGACCAGTTTCTGCGCGGCGACACGGCGGTGCTGAACAACCAGGAAATTTTGGGTTTCAACGTCTTTATGGGGAAAGCGCAGTGCGGCACCTGCCACTACCTGCCCCTGTTCAACGGCACCGTACCACCCCTCTACGACAAAACAGAAAGTGAAGTGCTCGGCGTGCCGGCCACCACCGATACCCTGCACCCAAGGCTGGATGCCGACCCTGGCAAGTTTTTGCTTTATGGCGTGGCCCACCAGTGGCACGCCTTCAAGACGCCCACCGTCCGTAATGCTGCCCGCACCGCGCCCTACATGCACAACGGCGTGTACCAGACCCTGGAGCAGGTGCTCGACTTCTACAACAAAGGCGGTGGTGCAGGCCTGGGCTTAGAAGTACCTAACCAAACCTTAGCCGAAGACCGCCTAAACCTGAGCACTGCCGAACAGCAGGCCATCGTTGCCTTCATTAAGGCCCTGAACGACACGCGAGAAGTGGCGTATTGACTTTGACGCAAAAAGCTTTTGCTAGCTACTTTCAGCACTTCACCTTGCAGCTGTTATTCGAGTTATTCTAACTCAGGACAGGAGCCGTGTGGTGGTAACGCGCCCCGTAGCAGTACTAGAATTCTAGCACTGTTACGGGGCGCGTGTTTCTTGTAACTTCTGAAGCTACAAAACTGCCCTTACTAGGCTGCGGTGACAGAAAACGATTTATAATAGACTATAAGCACAAGGCCAGTATTCCCCGACTGCGCTCGGAATGACGTCCCGTATTGGGCAGGCGCCAATAAGGCCTGTGATAAAGACTCAGCAGGCGAAGTCTGGCCTTCCGCAGCCACTATGGACCAGTAGAACACAAGCTGCGCCAGCCAGAACCGGTTTCCAACTACTTGCTTGGTAGTTGCTGAAAATTACATTTACTTTGAAATACAAAGTTCTTTTACCAAAAGAATTACTTCCTTCCTCTATCCAAGAAATCCGAAAATGGAAAAGCAGGCGCCCCTACCCGTGCCTTCACACTATTGGCCGTAACACTTCCTAACCCGCGTAATTCTCTTATAAAATGCTCTCGCTCAAATCGTATCGGTCTTATGTTTCCTTGATCTTACTCTTTGTCCCGCCTGTCTTGTTTGGCCTTCTATTGGTGGTGTTTCAAGGCAACGACAAGTTGAGGCTTACTCGTGAGCTGCCTTACTTACCCTGGCAATTCTTGGTTATGGGTGTTGCAGGGGCCATTGCTACGGCCGGTGGCGTACTAGACTGGCGCTACCACCGCAACCCGCTCAACTTAAAAATTCCTAAGAAAGAGCGGGACGCCGAAGCGGCGGCGCTGGGCCTGGGCGGCGTGCCAATGTTTGTGCTGATGTGGCTGGCCATGATGCAGTCCAACCCCACCACCTGGCTAATCCCCATCTTACTGGTGTTGATATACACCGTAGTGGCTATCAGCTACGATGAGTTCGTTTTTCACATCAAACGTTGCGGGCCGCTGGAAACCGCCTATCATCGGATGCTGGTGTTTGGCAACGGAGTTGCCTGGTTGGCCTGGTTTCATTTTATCTTCTGTTGATGACGGTCGGGCGCTTGCTAAGCGAGAGTAAAAGGCAGTTCGATAAGCGGCCAGCGCAAGTACAGCAGGTCTTTTCCAGCAATATGTTTGCCGCGGGTGCCCGCTGGATGTTCGAGAAGCTGCACGAAGACGACGAATTGGGAGCTGTAGCGGTATTTGATCCTTCTATCAATTTCAGGTATTACGGCTATTTGAAGTACGGCACTAGCTTGCTGGCTTTCCTAACTTCTTGCTTCGCCTTCGGAAAGCTGCACTTGTTGCTGATGCCGCTGGCGGTACTGGTTTTTTATGTATTCGAAGTGCATTTCCTGTTTTTGTTTCCCTTGCTGCTTGACCGGGTCGAGAACCCCATCCTAACAAGCATCAAACAGACCTACCTAACTGGCTTCATTAAAGCCTTGGTTTGGGTTTTCATCATAGCCATGTACATGCTGTCGGGGCTGCTGAATCCTCGAAATCCGTGGCGCAAATGGCATATCGGCTGTTTATCAATTGTACTCTGGTATAGGTATGAAGTTAGAGATAGGGTATAACCATGACTTTGAGGTGCGGGAAGAAACCTACCTGACCGCCACTGGACCCAACTTCACTGTCCTCTACCTCTCCGATCTGCACCTGACTCGTTGGAGCGGCCCCACCATCAGCAAACTCGAACAAACCATTACCCGGTTGAATCCTCGAATACTGTTGCTCGGCGGCGACTATGTGGATTGCGCCAAAGGCCTCCCGCACTTCGCCCGGCTCATGGAGTTCCTGGCGAACCGGGAGTTGGTATTTGCAGTGGCAGGAAATCATGACGTTTTCTTTGGCGTAGAGCGGCTGAGACAGTTGGCCGAACGCAACAACCTGGTATGGCTGACGGATACGGCGGCTGACATTACGCTCGATGGTCACCAGGTCCGGATTTCCCCTGCCCCCACTACCGAGCGGGTTGAGGGTTTGGGTTTTAGCATTCTATGCCTGCACAAGCCCCTTGACATAACCACGCTAGGTTGCCCTCCCGAGTTGGTATTCGCCGGCCATTTACACGGTAGCCAGTTTGTGTTTTGGCAATCCACCAAGGGCCTTTTTCCTGGCAGAGTATTCTACCGGTGGAATATTTTAAAAACCACGGTCGGCCGTAGCCTCTACCTCATCAGCAAAGGCTTAGGCGACACGCTACCAATACGGTACAATTGCAAGAAGGACGTTGTTTTCGTGACCGTCAAGCGCTTAGCCTGAATTCAACCATTCAGTCCAACAGCTATCAGGTACAAGTAATTAAAGCCTCCTACTCCTATTTACAAGCCCTATGAAATTCTTACTTGCCGTTACCCTGGCCGCCGTGTACGGATTGCTAATTCGGTTATTGTTTGGCTCCGCGAATGGCTTGCTGGAAATTATGAGTGTCACCTTCCTGTTTTTGGTGCCCTCGCTCATCGGATTTCTAACGGTTATACTGATGCCAGCCAGAAAAATAACTTCTGGCACCGCGGCCTTCTTTACGCCCTGGCTTACCAGTTCAGTACTGCTGGTAGTTACTATACTGCTGAATATGGAGGGTACTATCTGCTGGCTGATGGCTTTCCCAATTTTCGCGGTAGCCGCCGGCGCTGGGGGCGTATTGGCCTACTGGCTGCGCAAGCCTAAACCCAAAGACCTGAACGCAAACAACTGGCAACGGCCTAACACGCTGCATGTGTCCTTGGTGTTTGTTGTGCCATTGCTACTGGGTGCCGTTGAGGGAGAAAAAGCGTTAGCACCCAAGCAAATGGTGATTGAAAGGGCCGTAATCATCAACGCGCCAGCTGCGGACGTTTGGAAGAAGCTAATTAGCAACAAGCAGCTAGGCCAGCACACAAACAAAACGTCTTTTTCGACGCTGCTCGGCTTTCCCAAACACGTGAGCACTACCCTGGACACGCTGCTTGTTGGCGGCACCCGAATGGCTTATTACGAAAAAGGCCTGTACTTCAAGGAAACCGTAACCCAGTACCAGCCGGAGCGCCTGCTCGTGCTACGCGTCGATGCCAATCCCAACGCCACTCCTGCGGCTGTCATGGATGAGCACATCTTGATTGGGGGCAAGCACCTCGACATTCTGGAAGATGTGTATGACTTGCGCCCTCTACCTGGGGGCCGCACCCGGCTGGCACTCTCAAGCCGGTTTTACATTAACACCCCTTTCAACTGGTACGCTGGTATCTGGGCACACTACTTAATGACTGACATCTTGGAGGGCGAGCTTAATCTGATTGCGGAACAAGCACCAACTACCCTGTAGGTGGTGTAAAGCGCAGAGTTGCGAGAGAGGCGCCCGATCGCAAAGCCCGAAAACCTTGAAAATAAAACGCCCCGCCGAAAGCACGTATCTTTCGGCGGGGCGTTTTACTATGCGAAACTGCTGGCTACATCTCGGCCAACATTTCCCAACGGTCGTTAAGTTGAGCCAGTTCTTTCTTCACCTGCTCAAATTTTACGGTCGCGTCTTTTAGCTGAGCGGTGTTTTGGTAAATCTGGGGGTCGGCGAGTTGCTTTTCATAAACGGCCAACTCCTTTTCACGCTCATCAATCTTGGCCTCTACCTCTGCCAGCTCCTTCAACGCCTTTTTCTGATCGGGTGAAGGAGTTTTGGCGGGCGAAGCTTCCACTTTTTTCTCCTCCTTGGGCAGCGGCTTGGGTGCAGACGGCGAAGGCAGGCCAGCTTTCTTAGCTGCCTTTTCCCGGTCTTCCTGCCACTGCTCGTACTCGGCGTAGGTGCCGGGGTATTCCTTCAGTTGGTAGTCTTCGATGTACCAGATCTTGTTGGCCACGTTCTCCACAAAGAACCGGTCGTGGCTGATGACGATGTAGGTACCTTCATACTGATCTAGGGCCTGAATCAGGATGTTCACCGACTGCATATCCAAGTGGTTAGTCGGTTCGTCAAGCAGCAGGAAGTTAGCTTCCGAAATCAGGGTTTTGGCCAGGGCCACGCGGCTTTTCTCGCCCCCGCTGAGCACCTTGATTTTCTTGTACACCTCGTCGCCGGTGAACAGGAAGGAACCCAGCACTGAGCGCAATTCCATTTCGGTGCGCTTCGAGCCGGCCTCAATCATCTCCTGCAGAATCTCGTTCTCAATGCGCAGGCTTTCTAGCTGGTGCTGCGCGTAGAACGACATGATGACGTTGTGACCCAACTGGTGGTTGCCGTTGGTGGGCGCCTCCTGGCCCGCCACCAAGCGCATCAGCGTGGACTTGCCCTTACCGTTGGCCCCAATCAGGGCAATTTTGTCGCCCCGCTCGATGTGCACGTGGGTGTCGCGGAAGATGAGCTTTTCGCCGTATTTCTTGCCCACGTGCTCCATGCGCAGAATGTGGCGGCCGGGAGTCACGGTGAAGTTGAATTTGATGTTCACGCGGGCATCGTCGGCGGCCACATCCTCGATGCGCTCCAGCTTATCCAGCGCCTTCACACGGCTCTGGGCCTGCTTGGCTTTGCTGGCCTTGGCTTGAATCGCTCAATAAACCGCTCGGCTTGCCGAATTTGAGCTTGCTGGTTTTCGAAAGCGCCTTTCTGAATGGCGTTGCGCTCTTCCTTCTCTTCGAGGTAGAACGAATAGTTGCCCGCATACGGCACCAGCTTGCCGCCCGTCACCTCCACGGTGGTGTTGGTGGTACGGTCCAGGAACTCCCGATCGTGACTCACAATAATAACGGCTCCTTCGTACCCGGCCAGGTAGTTTTCTATCCACTTGATAGACGGCAAGTCCAAGTGGTTGGTGGGTTCGTCGAGGAGCAGCAAGGAAGGCTGTTGCAGCAGGATTTTAGCCAGCATCACGCGCATGCGCCAGCCACCCGAGAACAGTTTCAGCGGCCGTTGCAATTCTTCCGTGGTGAAGCCCAGACCTTCCAGGATTTCTTCGGCGCGGGCCTGCATGGTATAGCCGCCCAGCGCCTCGAAGCGCTCCTGCAGATTGGCCAGCTTCTCTACCAAGTCGTCGGTGTAGTTGGTTTCAAACTCCAACAGCACCTCGTCGATTTTTTTTCTGCACATCCAGTGCCTCAGCAAAGGCCTGCATGGCCACGATCAGAATTGATTCGTGGGAGTCGTAGCTGAGCAAATCCTGGTTTAGAAAACCCAGGCTTACCTCCTTACTCATGGAGATACTCCCCCCATCGGGCTTGTATTCGCCCACCAGAATACGTAGCAGCGTGGATTTGCCCCGGCCGTTCAGCCCAATGAGGCCAATCTTATCCTTGGGCTTGATATGGAGGCTGGCTTTGTCGTAGAGCGTACGCGAGCCGAAATGAAAGTCGAGGTCGGTAATGGAAATCATCCTACTTTGCTATGAAGCTGCAAAGGTACGAGGTTTAAGTAGAGGAGCTTTATGTACGCTGCCCTAAAGAATACAAGATACCCGTTGGGCACCCCCTCCTGATATTAGAGCTGCCGTACTGTGCTGTTGAAACTTGTACGACCGTTTACATGTCGGGCATAGAGAGGGGCAGTACCAACCAAGGCCCCTTACCTCTCCTGATAGTACCGGCGCCCTAGCACTGGGCTGCCAAGCACCATCTGCGTACTCATCCCTTACGTATCTGCTGATGGTAAATACTTGTTATATAACAAGATATACAGGTTTAGTTCGTTGGCGCAAAGAGTTGCATGAAACACTTTATTCTCTGGGTAGCACTGTTCCTGCCGCTGGGCGCTTCAGCCACAGATACGCTGAACATCCGGCTGTACCGGCACGCGCTGGAAGCGCCCGAAACCCGAAACGTTCCTAGCTTGGTTACCTACCTCGTGGAAGCCGCGCGTACTAAGCAGGAGCGGGCTGAGGTTATCTTCTACTGGATAACGAGTCACATTGCCTACGACCTTAGCTCGCAGGAGTACAGCACCTATGCCCACGTGGCGGCTGAGACGACCTTGCGCCGACGTAAGACTATTTGCTCGGGCTATACGCAGCTATATGCAACCATGGCGAGCTACGCGGGCTTGCAGTGCCGCACCATCATTGGCTACACCACTACCCCGTATCAGAGCGGCTCCCACGCCTGGAATGCCGTACTGCTTGACAACCGGTGGCGCTTAGTAGACGCTACGTGGGGTAGTGGCGGCACGGTAGCCGGAACAGCTACCTTCGTTCAGCAACTAGACCTGCGCTACTTATTTGCGGACCCCGACTTTCTGCTTACCACGCACCTGCCCAACGATAATCGCTGGCAATTGGCTGCCAACCCAATCAATCTGGGTATTTTTCGGGGGCAGCTTTGGCAGCGCAAGCGAGAAGTCCTGTATCAAGACGAAGCATACTTGGCCTTCTCGCAGCGCACAGCCCTCCTGCTAAAAAAGAATCTTAACTGAGCTGCTTCCGCGGGCCCTCCCTCCTAGGCAGTACTAACCGCTTGGGCCTACCCTCGTACATCTGCGCATGAACCGTCGTCTTTTCCTACCCTTCGCTCTTCTCCTAAGCCTTGCCGCCGGTTGCCGTTCCGAGCAAGAAACCGCCGTGGCGGAAGCCCGCGACACCGTTCCATCGAACCTGAACCGGGAGGTTTCGAAAACCGAAAAAGTAGGCAAAACGGCCCGGAGCCATGCCTATATTAAGCGCTTCTACCAAGAACAAGGCGACTACTTTGTAACGGTGGATTACATTCAGTACCTAACTGGCAATGCCGCCATAGCTACCGCCCGCCGCCGGGGCGACGCAGCCGCGGACGTGCAAAACGGCGACACGGTGTACTCTGTTTTCAATGACTACTACATCATCAACGACGACACCAAGCAACGCATCTTGCAGCTGAGCCCGGAGGCCGCCTTTATGCTGTGGGATAAGTCGGCGGCACTCCGGCGCTACACCGCTACTCCCGCCGAAGTAATGGCCCTCGATACGGCTCTTCTGCGCTACGCCCCATTCATTGTGGAAACCAAGCGGGGAATCGTAACCAACCTCACGGAGCAGTTTATCCCCTAAGCTTGCCCCCTTTTCAACCCACTGCGGGCCGTACCACCTAGTTGCAGTTCCCGGCATTTGCGCCAGTATAGAACCACAGCTAGGGCGTACGGCCCGCCTTTTTAGGCTACCCCCTACCCTACAAACGGCGCCTTGAACGTTGGCGCGGTGCGTTTCTTAGATGCTTGCTCGTAGGCGTACGCCAGGGTCAACAATGGGCCCTCCTGGTAAGCGCCACCCACAAATGAGAGGCCCACGGGCAGCCCGTGCACCTGGCCCATGGGCACCGTAATGTGTGGGTAGCCCGCCATAGCTGCCGGCGATGAGAAGCCCGGCCCACCTCCGGAGTCGCCGTTAATCAAGTCGATGCACCGGGCGGGAGCATTGGTAATGGCTACGAGGCCGTCGAGCTTGTTTTCGCGCAGTACCGTGTCAATAGCGGTGCGGGCGCCCTGGTGCGATTTGCGCAGGGCGGCCTGGTACTTGGCACTTTCCAGCCCCTCCAGCTTGTCGGAAGCTTCCAGAATTTCCTGCTGGAAGAAGGGCATGGCTTTGGCCTTGTTCTCGGTGTTGAAGCGAATGACATCGGTGAGGGTTTTTACACCCGCCCCGGCCGTAGCCAAGTACTTGTTTACCCCGTCTTTGAACTCGTAGAGCAACACGTCGTACTCCGCTTCGCCCAGCGGATCGGTCAGCTTTTCTACCTCTACTTCCACCACAGTAGCGCCCTGCGCCTTGAGCAGTTCCACGGCCTGTTTCAGCAGCGGAATGGCATCGGAGGCTCCCTTCAGGTGACCCTTCTCCACGCCTAGGCGCTTGCCCTTGAGTCCGTTCGGGTCCAGGAAGGTAGTGTAATCGGGCTTGGTTTTGCC
>NZ_JZIR02000079.1:0-2726 GCF_000961955.2 Hymenobacter sp. AT01-02 | reverse complement strand
GCATTGCCCACTACCGCGAATATTGGAACCCTACTTGGATTCTCGAGGCCTTTATTCCGACCTCCGTGGAAGGGGCGAATCACGTCGGCAGCTAACGGGAGCGGATTACTTTACCGAAACGCCACCTGGCACGTCATGCTGAGCTTGTCGAAGCATCTTTACCGCTTCGTTGAATATAGCTGACGAAGCGGTAGGGATGCTTCGACAGGCCCAGCATAATCATAACCTGAAACCAACCCCAACAATCTCTTAGTGGCCGCTTACCCGCGCGGGGTGTTGCAATGCAGTTGGAGACTGGCCGAACTGCTTTTTGAACGCGAACGAAAAGTGCGACAAGGTTTCAAAGCCTAATTCCAGATAAATGTCGGAAGGACGTTTGTCGCGGTTGGTAATTAGAAAATAAGCCTGCTCTAACCGTTGTTTTTGCAGCCACTTTTCGGGGGTGCAATCAAAAATCTTTACAAAATCACGCTTGAAGGTAGACAAGCTCCTGCCTGTTAATTTGGCAAATTGCGCCAGCGGAATATTGTAGAAGAAATTATGTTTCATATATGCTTCCAGGTCGATTTTATGTGGCTCGCTAAAATCGAATAGAAAGTTTTTTAGCGCCGGATTGCGCAGCAGCAGTGCAATAACTTCGGTGGTTTTCGCTTGTGCTAAAATTGAGGTTAGCTTTTCCGGCTGGTCAAAATACGGCAGCAGCGAATTGAAGTAGCCGGTGAGGAAAGCGTCATGTTCTATTATGACAACCGGCTCGCCCGTGTAGGGTGCACTTGCTTTTATCTCGTGCGCGGCACTGTATTCTTTGAGTGCTTTCTGGGTTAAAAACACCGTAATCGTGGCAAACGGCTTCGGGCTGTCCGGCTTCTTGGTGACCCGCAGCAGTTGGTTTCGTTTCACCAAACACAAGGAGCCGGTCGGGTAGGTTATCACGCCACTGTCTGTTTGATGCTCTGCACTGCCCGACGTGATAATGCCGATGTAGGTTTCGTACACAAACGGGTCGTGGCCGAAGGGCGTTTGCCCTTCGCAGGTATACAGGATAATGTTGTCGACGATTTGCGCGTGCTCCATAACAATGACGGGTCTCTATTTCATTTGGCTCATCAAGATCCTGTCTAACATTTTATCCGGCAGCACACTCCGCAAAAATAACATTGGCTTGGCCATGTACCCGCCGACGTATCTGGTTTTCGGGTGCTTGGCAGTAATGCTTTCCTGCACGAGTTGGGCAATGACCAGCGGTTCGGGAACATTCGTCGCCAACTGCTTAAACGACTTAACAAATGCCGTGGTCAAGTCACTGTAGGCAGTCTGGCCCGACACGCGCAGCAAACTGTCAACGGCAATGTCGCCCCACTCGGATTTCGTGCCGCCCGGCTCAATCACAATTACGTCAATGCCGAATTGCTGTACTTCCAAGCGCAGGGCATCGCTCAAGGCTTCCAGGGCGAATTTACTAGCGTGGTACCAAGCCCCCAACGGAGACGCGATTTTACCGCCCACCGAAGAAACGTTTACGATTTTTCCATAGGTATTCTGCCGCATTTTCGGTAGCACAAGTTGGGTCAACCGCATGGCCCCGAACACGTTTACCTCCAGCTGGTATTTGGCCTCGTGCATAGCCACGTCCTCCACCGCTCCGTACGAGCCGAAGCCCGCATTATTCACTAGAATGTCAATACTGCCAGCCTCGTTGAAAATACGTTCCACGCAAGCCGTCATGCTTTCCTCTTGGGTTACGTCTAACGCAATGGGAATGATGCCATACCCTTTCAGGTCCTGCATTTTTTCGATTCGCCGTGCCGCCCCATACACGCGGTAGCCGTGTTGGGCTAATAAAATGGCTGTGGCTTTGCCAATGCCGGCGGATGCCCCGGTAACTAAGACGGTCTTTTTCATGATTGTTGCTCGTTGGTTGATACAAAAGTAGGCTGGCATGTACCGGCCCAGGTTTCGTGAAACGTCCAAACTAGTGTCGTGAAACGTTCAGGGGCGTAGGCGATAACCGAAGCTGATTTGCCAGCGCGAGAGCCGAAATTCCTGCCGCGCGTCGAACGGCGTATAGCCAGGTGAGCCACGAATCAAGGCCTGGTGGGCTTACCACGTGTTCAGCTGCCTGCGGTAGGCGGCCAGCACGTCGGCCAGTACGCCTACCTGCCAGCAACGGTCTGCACGCCCACGTCCGGCACCAGCAACGGATCAGGCAGAAACGTACCCAGGAAGCGCAAGGTGCACGGCTGGACGCCACATTCCAGCCTTGTTGGCGGGCCGCCAGCGCGTAGCCAGCAACGTCTGATTCGCTGGTCTCAGGTCAAAAAATTGGCTCAGTTGCTCCGGGCGGGGGGCAGCGTGAAAGCAACCGAAGCCGTCGGCTTGCTTATCACTGAGAAATTCGACGGACATAGGCGGAGCGATAAAGAAACGAGTAGGAGCGTTTTGGGCGAACCTGTTTTTTGGACGTGTTTATGAGGCCAGCCAGCGCCTGTTGGCCCCCGCCCCCGCAGCTGGTTGGGTGGCAGCAAAAAGCCCCCCGCCGGTTTGGGCGGGGGGGCTTTTTTGCCAAGTGACCAAGGGAGCTACTCTTTCACGAACCGGAGGCGGGTGGTGGCCGTGGGGGAAGGTACCTCTACCAGGTACAGCCCGGCGGGCAGCTCGCGCACGTCGAGCGGGCTGTCGGATCCGCTCAGGGCAGCGCTACGCAGCATACGGCCCGTCATGCTCAG
>NZ_JZIR02000078.1:0-10490 GCF_000961955.2 Hymenobacter sp. AT01-02 | reverse complement strand
CTTCCTGCTCGTACAGCTCGTAGAGGCTGGCCGCATCCAGGCCCGGCCCAGGCAGTACGAGCTTGCAGCCGTTGAGGGGCGCCATGTACGGAATACCCCAGGCATTGACGTGGAACATGGGCACTACCGGCAATACTACGTCGCGGGCCGAGCAGTTGAAGCAGTCAGGGAGGGAGGCCGCGTAGCTGTGCAGCAGGGTAGAGCGGTGGGAGTAGAGCACGCCCTTGGGCTGGTCGGTAGTGCCTGAGGTGTAGCACAGGGAGGAAGCGGTATTCTCGTCGAAAACGGGCCACTCATAGTCGGCAGGCTGCGCGGCCAGCAGCTCTTCATAGCAGCGCAGGTTGGGTAGGGGGGAAGCTTCCGGCAGGTGGGCGCGGCCGGTCATCAGCACCCAGCTTTCTACGGTGGGGCACTGAGGGGCCAGCTTCTCTACCAGCGGCAAAAAGGTGAGGTCGAAAAACAACAGCCGGTCTTGGGCGTGGTTGATGATGTAGACCAACTGCTCGAAGAACAACCGCGGGTTTATGGTGTGGCACACCGCGCCGAGGCCCGATATGCCATAATACAGCTCGAAGTGGCGGTGGGTGTTCCATGCTAGGGTGCCTACCCGGTCGCCCGTGCTAACACCCAGCGCGGTGAGGGCATTGGCCAGTTGCCGGCTCCGCTGGTGGGCCGCCGCGTAGGTGTAGCGGTGCAGCCCGCCCTCCGGCAGGCGCGACACAATTTCGGTATCGGAGTGCCACTTAGCGGCGTGCTCTAGCAGCCCCGCAATACGCAGGGGCTCGTTCATCATCAGGCCTAACATGATACTGGTGGGAATTGGGGGTGAACAGGACGTGCAACAAGCTACCAAAAAAGCAGTTGCCCCACGTATGCAATCAGCCTAAGATGCGCCTGCTACCCCCCACTCGGTACCATGTCGCCCCCAAGCTAGCTTAACAGAGCAAGGGCTACTCTACTTGCTGCAAGAATAGCCAAACGCAAAGTTGTGCAGTAGGCAACCGATAAGCGAGTGGGCGCGTGCAGTACCAGCTACGGTAGCCGATACCACAGAGTGCTGCCTTCCACAAACCCAACTACTCCGTAGCCTTTCGCATAGTAGATGCGCCGGGTAGACTTCGTGCGAGGGCTGGTTGGTAGGATGTGCGGCCCGTCAGAAACTCGAAGAACAGAGTCGTAAGCAATAGTTCCCAAACGCATGGTTGGTAGCAGTTGCGCGGTAGTATCATAAAGCGCTTCACCCTTCAAAACATGGTTGAGTGGTAGAAGGTATCCAAATCCCCTGTCCCAGAATACGTAGGTATGATTCCCGTACTCAGTACTGCTCATGCTTAGCAAGGTAGTAGGGGCGATGAGCACCGAATCGGGGTGGGCAGGCGTGCTAGTAGGCGTAGGTTGGTACTGGATGGTATCGGTACGGCGGGCAACTATATCAAGCTGTTGCGCCTTGATTTTCGTTGATGGGCCTAGGTATACCGGCGCCGTTCCGCCTGTCCGGTAGGTTATAAAATGGCTGTTGACCTCGGTAATGGTGAACGTGCGCACTTTGCTGCTGCGGTCTTGCCCGAAACGAAGCACGTCGCCGGTATGGTAGGGCTGCCAGGCCAGCAAGTTGCTGGGGAGTGTATATTCTTCTTCCCGGTTGGAAATGCAGCTCGTGCACAATAGTAGTCCGAAGGCAAGAGAAAAGTAGTTCTGTTTCATGCACAAACGTGGTAGGAGAAGTAGAGCTGCGAAGAAGAAAGAAGGTTGCATACACAAAAAAGCCCCGGCTTAGTACCGGGGCTTTTCTTTAGTTCTCCTTCGGAACGGTGCTTTCTACGGCTTGCTTCCTGGCTTGCTGAATGCTTTCCAAAGCTACCTGTAACACGCCGGAGCGGACGCTCAGCTCGGTAATCTTGTTGTTGCGGCGGGTAGGATTCACGCGGTTGGTGAGTACAATGCACATGAGCTCCTCCTTGGGGTCAAACCAGAAGTAAGTGCCCGTGTAGCCCGTGTGCCCGTAGCTCTGCTGCGATACGCTCTTGGCCGAGTTTACGATAGGATCGGCAGCGGGCCTATCAAAACCCAGGGCGCGGCGATTATCGGGGCAGAACTGGCAGCGGGTGTACTCGGCTACGGTTTCGGGCTTGAGGAGCTGCTGCCCGCCGTACTTGCCATTCCAAGCGTAAAGCTGCACCAGCTTGGCCAGGTCGTTAGCGTTGCCGAACAGGCCCGCGTGGCCCGAGAGCCCCCCAAGTAGGGCCGCGCCCTCATCGTGCACGGTGCCGTGAAGCTGGCTGTGGCGGAACAAGGAGTCGTACTCGGTGGGAACGATGCGGCTGAGTGGGAAACGGCGGGTAGGGTTGTAGCCCAGCGTGGTGGCGCCCAGGGGTCGGTAAATTTCGTCCTTCACGTACCGGTCAATGGTTTTGCCCGACACGCGCTGCACGAAGCGCGGATACATGATAAACGACAAGTCAGAGTACACGTAGCCTGGCTTCTCATTAAGTGGAGAGGCTGCAATTTCCTTCGTGATGCGCTCCGGGAAGTCGTTGCGGGCCCACAAGTTGCCGGCCGCCCGTAGCGGGAAGCGGGCCGAAGAATCGGGGCGGAAATAGCGGCGGCTCATTTCCGAAGGCTGAGTAGCTGATACTTTCTGCGCATCGGGCTTTTGCCGAATAGAGCATTGAAGAAGCCGCGGGGCTTGGTGTACTCTTTCCAGAACGGAATCCAGGCCTTCAGGCGAGCCTGGTGGGTAAGCACGTCGCGCAGCTTCAGGTCTTGCTTATTAGAGCCCACAAACTCAGGGAACAGCTGGCCCAAAGTCATGTCAGGGTTGAACTTGCCTTCGTCTTGCAGCTTCATGAGCGAGGGTAGCGCGGCCGATACCTTGGTCACGGAAGCTAAGTCGTAGAGGTCATCGTTGCGTACGGGCCGGCTTGGTTTGCCCGCCTGGGCGGGAGCGTCGGCATAGGAATGCGTGCCGTAGCTTTTGCGCAGTACTACTACACCGCGGCGGGCAATGAGTACCTCGCCGCCGGGAAAGGCGCGGGCCGCCACGGCTCCGTTCATAATGGAGTCTACGCGGGCTTCCAGGGTGTTGTGCATGCCCACGGCCTCGGGAAAGCTATAACCCAGCCGAATACCGCCCTGCGTGGGTAGTCCAGTGCCATAGCTATAGCGGTCTGACACCGTAACGGGTAGCTGGCCGCTGGCCGACACGCCCCCGAAAATAATTTCGGCGGCTACATCCTGGGCGTTTTTGCTTTCCTGGTAGGCCAGCACCACGGCGTCGGCGCGGTCTAAGTCCCGGATTTTGGCTACGGCGTAGGCATTGCCGAACACGGTTACTATCATCTTCTGGCCTTTGCCGCCCAGTTCCCGCAGGAGCACATTGGTTTCGGGCGTCACGCCGAAGTTGGTAGCGGGCAGGCGGCCCAGGTTGTTCACTCCTACCAGAATGGTGCTGTAGCCTTTCAAAGTTTCCCGCATCCGGGTCAGCTCGTCCATACTGGCCGTGGCTGGTAGCCAGAAGTGACGCACCGCTGCGTAGTCGGCCACCATGCGCTGAAAATCCGTGGTGTCCTTGGTGCCGATGGTGAGCGTAGCCAGGCGGAGGGTATCGAGGCGCTGCAGGGGAATCAGGTTTTTCTGGTTGCGCAACACCGTCACGCTCAGCTCGGTGAGGTGCTGGCTCAGGTACTGGGCGTGGGGCGTGTTCAGGTCGGCGGTGATGTTCTTGAGGTCAATAGGGCGGTAGCGGTTCAGGCCCGCCCATTCCTTCAGGGCTAGCACTTTGCGGCAGCGCGCATCCAGATCGGCTTGGCTAAGCTGGCCTTTGTTGATGGCCTCGCGCACCATTCGCAGGGCCAGCGGAATGTTCTTGCTAAACTCCAGTACGTCGTTGCCGGCAAGCAGGGCCCGCAAGTCGGCGTCGCCGGGCGGGTACTTGCTGATGACGCCCTTCATATTCATGGCGTCGGTAAAAATGATGCCTTCAAAGCCAAGCTTTTGCTTCAGCAGCCCCTGAATAATAGGCTTGGAGAGCGTGCTGGGCATGCCGGTTGTGTCTAGAGCCGGAATGTTGAGGTGGGCCACCATCATGCCCCCCACGCCCCGCTGAATCAGGCTCTTGAAGGGAAATAACTCCAGGGTGTCAATGCGCTTGCGGTCAATGCGGAGTAGGGGCAGGGCCAAGTGAGAATCGGTATCGGTGTCGCCGTGGCCGGGGAAGTGCTTCGCCACGGCCAGCACCCCCGCATCCTGCATACCTTTCATGTAGAGGTAGCTTTTCTCGGTTACATTTTCCCGGTTCTCGCCCCAGCTACGGAAGCCAATGACCGGGTTGGCGGCGTTAT
Source organism: Hymenobacter sp. AT01-02 (assembly GCF_000961955.2). Lineage (NCBI taxonomy): Bacteria > Pseudomonadati > Bacteroidota > Cytophagia > Cytophagales > Hymenobacteraceae > Hymenobacter > Hymenobacter sp. AT01-02. The sequence goes on along the minus strand of NZ_JZIR02000078.1, from coordinate 6,150 downwards.
TGTTCACATCAATCACCGGCGCAAAGTTGACGTGCATCCCCAGGCGTTTGAACTGCGCGGCTACCTCCGTACCCATGTCATACAGCAGCTGGTTTTCTCGAATGCCGCCCATGCTCATCTGGTAAGGGAAGCGCTGCACGCTATCTAGGCGCATGCCCACGCCCCATTCGGCATCCATGGCAACTAGCAGCGGGACTTTGCTTTGGCCCTGGTAGCGGTTGAGCAGCTTGCTCTGCCGCACTGGTCCGCCCTGAAAGAAAATCAGCCCTCCAATACCATACTGCTGAATAAGAGCCGAAACTGAGTCTTCATCGATGCGCTTGCGGTTAGAATAGGCAGCTACCATGAACAGCTGGGCTACGCGCTGGTCGGGCGTCAGGGTCTTCATCACCGAATCAACCCACTTCGACTGCCCTAACTGACTGGCAAACGGCACCGGGAGGTTGCGGCTCTTGGCAGATTTGGTGGCTGGAATGCGGGCGGTACGAGTGCTGGACGATGATTTCTGGGAGCGACGCTGAGCTGAGCTGAACGCTGGACTGAGCAAGACCAGCAGCAGGAGCAGAAGCGAGAAGAAGCGGGGGAAGGACAAAACGGCAGAGCAAAAAGGTGAGGTTGCGAATTTAGGAGTTTGCCAACAGCAAATGCCATTACCACAAGAGCCACCCGCTGCAGGCAAGGGCACTGCTACTTCTTGGGCGTTGCTACCTACCCACGCCCCGCTATTCAACCCAGTTAGAGCTACAACAGCACCGCACCCACCAAAGCCAGCGCCTACCCCCTCTGGCAGCAGGACTCAGAACGGCTGCTACAGCCCCCGCCCAGCTTATTTTTCGCTGCTTAGGCCGTGCTAAGGGTTCACCACTATTTCCTCCGAGTAAAACACCTTGCCGTCGTCGCCGCGCAGGGAGGCTGTTACGAGCAGCTTGCGCCGCTTGGCCCGGAACTGAAACAGGGCGTAGTGCTTCTGATTCACGAGCGGCCCCACGCGATACTGGTTGGGCTCGCCCGTGTTTTGCGTGGCAGGGTGGGTAAGGCCGCTGGATGTAACCTCGTACAGAGGGTAGGAGAGGCCCGGCACCGGCGCCTTCGACATCTCCCCGATGTGCCGGTCGCCGCTGATGAGTAGTACGCCCTTGGCTTTGGTGGAAGCCAGCAGGCTCAGGAAGCGCTGACGGGCGGCGGGGAAGTTGGCCCACTTCTCGAAGCGGTGCTCTTGGGGCAGAAATTGAATGCCGGAGCCGATAATATGAGCATCGGCATCGGAGTTGGTGAGCTGCTCCTGTAGCCACTGCCACTGCGCCTCGCCCAGAATGTCGCCGGTGGGGTTAGGCTGATACACCAGGGCCGCATCCCGGTGAATAGGGTCCTGAAAGTAGCGGTCATCTAGCAGAATTACCTTTACCTTCTTGTGGCCTACTTGGTAGCTATAGGCCGCATAAATGCCTTCCTGCTTGCGGCGTGGGCTCTCGGCAGGCTCTTGCAGGAAGTCGAGGGCGAGCTGCTGGTTCTGGGCTTTGAAGGGGTAATGCTTGTCGCCGTCGTTGCGACCGTAGTCATGGTCGTCCCAAGTCCCGATGATGGTAGTACCTTGCTCACGCAGCTGGCGGTAGCCCGGCTGGTTGAACTCGGCCGTGTACTTGGCCCGCAGTACGGCTGGGTCATCGGAATCCCCATAAATATTGTCGCCGAGCCATATCCACACGTTGGGCTTGTCGCCGGCAATATCGTCCCATAGCGGCTGGGGCAAGTCGTGGCGGTTGCACGAACCAAAGGCAATGCGCAGTTCCGAATTGGCTTTTTGCGCCGTGGCGGCTGGGCTATTCCACAGGAGGGCAGTGGTAGCGAGTAAGCAAGGCAGCAGTAGTTTCATGCCCCAAAGATGTGCCACGGAACACGAAGGCTGCTACCCCCCGTGAAAAGCAGCAATACCATACTACTACCAGGAAATTGAGTTGCCACGCCGGGCCAACGAAAGTGCGGTCCTACTTTTGCAGAGCAAACGTACGAGTGCATCCTCCCCCGGCGTTATCGTGTCCGGTTGTAGTCTTTACCCTTAATCTTTGGTTGTGTTGTCATCCATTCTCTCTCTTCCCGCCCCTCTTCCGTCTCTGCGCTGGCTGTTGCCGGTGTGGCTCTTTTTGGCTGCGGTAGTACTAGCGCCGGCGGCTCAGGCGCAGGTGCAATTGCGCGGTACCGTTATCGACAAGGAAACCAACGAGGTGCTGCCGTTTGCCAGCGTAGCGGTGGTAGGCACCGGCAACGGTACGGCCACTAACCTCGACGGCGAGTTCACCCTGACCGTAGCTAAGCTGCCCCTTACCCTGCTGGTGTCGGAGCTGGGCCACTTGCGCGATACGGTGCGCGTCACGAGTGCTACCCAAGCCCTACGCATTGGGCTGGCCTCGGCCACGGTGGTGCTGCCCGAAGTGAAAGTAGGAAGCTACCCCTTCCAGCTCGTAGACCGGGCGTACCGCCAGATGAGTCGCAACTACCGCCGCAAGTTCTACGGCAAAGCCTTCTACCGCCAAATCACGCGCCTCGATAATGCCCCTACCGAGTTGCAGGAAGTAGTGTGGAACGTGAAGACCAACAACGCCCGCATTGAGGGTACTACCATTGCGCAAGGTCGCTACGCCGCCGTGCCCGCCCTCACGGCCTTCAGCAACTTTTCGCTCTATACCAAGTCCTACGGCTTGTTTGACGCCTACGCCGACACCACTAAGTCCCTGGCCTTGCTCAGCCCCACGGTAGTTAAAAACTACGAGCTAGAGCTGAAAGGCATTGTGTCGGGCCCTGACAGCACCAAGGGTGGCGTAGCTGAAATTGCTTTCAATACCCGCCCGGAGCTTACCAAGTATCGCGCCGAGGGTACCATTTGGATTGACATTGATACTTACCGCGTGGTGCGCTACCACATGACTACGCCCAACTTCACGGTGTCGTCTAGCAACCCCAACCAGAAGTTCAGCAACCCCAAGATGGACATCGAAATGAGCTTCCAGCAAACGGAAGGCGAAACGGCCCCGCTGGAATACATGAAGGTGAACCTAACGGCCGAACTGGCTGCCAACAAGCAAATCACGCCCATCAGCGTGTCGTCGTTTACGTTCTTCTACGATACCAGCACCCAGCCTACCAACCTGCGCTACGCCAAAGTGAGCCTGCAGGACCGCGACTTGGACGCCATTCGTAGCATCAAATACGACCCCGAATTCTGGGTCAACAACTCAGTGGTGCGCCGTACGCCGGTGGAAGATGAGGTAGTAGCCTCGTTTGAAAAGAAAGGCGCTTTCGGAACCATGGTGAAGGGCGCCGCTCCCAAAGCCGACGTGCGCATTGAGAACGGACGCATTGTAAAATAAACCTTCGCCTACCTAATGAATACGGCAACAAAAAAGGCCGCCTCTGCTACAGAGGCGGCCTTTTTTTATTGTGGGCTTACGCTTTGGGCTAGCCTTTGCGGGCTTCCTCAAAGCGGCGCGTTACTTCACTCCAGTTCACTACGTTCCAGAAGGCTTTCACGTAGTCGGGGCGCTTGTTTTGGTACTTGAGGTAGTAGGCGTGCTCCCACACGTCGAGGCCCAGCAGCGGGGTGCCGCGCTGAATGCCCGGTACGTCCATGAGGGGGTTATCCTGGTTGGGGGTAGACGTGATGGCCAGCTTGCCCGACTTCTTGTCGTGGATCAGCCAAGCCCAACCCGAGCCAAAGCGGCCCGTTGCTGCCTTCGTAAATTCCTCGGTGAACTTCTCGTAGGAGCCGAAGTCCTTGGTAATGGCCGCGGCCAAGGCACCAGTGGGTTGCCCACCGCCTTTGGGGTCGAGCAGCAGCCAGAAGAAAGAGTGGTTCCAGTGCCCGCCCGCGTTGTTGCGAATAGCGTCGGGCTGCTTACTAGCCGATGCCAGCAGCTGGGCCAGGCTTAGCTTTTCCTCGGGCTTACCGGCTACGGCCTCATTCAGCTTCGAAACGTAAGTTTTATGGTGGGCATCATGGTGGATTTCCATCGTCTTGGCGTCGATGTGGGGCTCCAACGCATTGAAGGCATAGGGTAGCGCCGGCAGCGTGAACGGGCCGTCGGCAATAGGCGTGGCGCGGGCTTCACGCAGCAATTTCTCTTCGTGGGCAGCTGCAAGATGGCTGGGCTTACCAGAGCGCCTACCATAGTAAGCAGGCCGTTTTTCAAGAAATCTCGCTTCAGCATAACAGAACTAGGTGGAAAGTGAAAAGAAGCGAGCTGCTTCTGCAGCCCGCCCCAAGGTACTCACTACTTACCTACAAGTAGGGCATCCTGTTTCAGCACAGCCGTAATAAATGCCGAGCTTTTTCTATTCCGAGGCCGCGTGAGCTTCTTCTTCACCCGCTGAGTAAGCGGCGCTAGGCGCCACTTGTCAGCCACTAAGCGGGCATGAATCGGTAGCTGCTGCGCTGCGCCTGCCTTAGTGCCGGAGCCCGTCAGGGGCTGTGCTGCAAGCTAGATGTAGTGACTGCTAAGGGCGCAACTACGTGAAGGTTGACCTTACCATTAAGAGCTACTCGATTTATAATAATAGATTTTAAACAAGAAAAAATATTCTGTTTATATTATTTGATAGGTTATACTGAATATTGATAAAGTTATTATAAATACCAGTCCAGCTCAGAGCTAAAAGGGTGTTTTAGCAATTTAGTGAAAATAGAGACTTGGTTGTGGTGCCAACGTAGTACGTATTCATGTTTTGCACTACTTATATTTTGCTAATAAAAAATAGAATCATAAGATGTTGATACACGTACATTTGACAGAATTTATAGAGACCTATTACTCCCACCCTGAGTACCCATGAAAACAACTACTCTTACTATTGTTCTATTTTCAATGATGTGTCTGAGTTTCGTGCAAGAAACCGCCGCTCAGGTCATTTACACATCAAATCCGAAGGGAGGGCGCTGGAGCGACCCAAGCACTTGGACTGTCACAGGACAGAAAACGGGAAGCAAAGTGCCCACCAATGAAGTGAGCCGCAGAGGCGACAACAACAGCAATATTATCGTCATCAACTCACCGGTTATTCTCGACCGTGACTACACCGTAGATGGCAAAGACGGACACATGACCATTACATCTGCTGGCTCCCTGGTGGAAGATGGCACCGACCGTCGTCTTGACTTTGCCGAAAAAATGGGGTCAGACGAAAACCGCCTATTGCTGAATGGCCGGTTGGCGGTCAGTTCCATTAGTTTTATGAAGGCCGATGCCACCATCAATGCCCCCATGGAGGCTGATTGCAGCATTGCCGTTGGTAACAACGCTACGCTCACTATTGGTAGCACCGTGGCCATTGACGGCAACTTGGTAGTGCGCCAGGGCAATCCCAGCCTGGTAGGTGCCGGTCAACTAGCCATCGGAGGCTGCGTCATGACGATTGACCAGGGAGTACAGCGCGGCCTGTTTGGCTCTGATCTGCGCGTGTGCCTAGGTGGTAAATCCACAAACTGCGGCACTGAGAATTTGAAAGGCATGAACTGCAACGACCGAGTACGCGAGGCTATTGCGGTGAACGACTGCTCGCCGCTGCCCGTGCAACTGGTGAGCTTTGCGGCCCGTAGCACGGGTGGTCAGGTGTACTTGCAATGGGCCACGGCCTCTGAAATCAACTCGGCTAGCTTTGCCGTGGAGCGCTCTGTTGATGGTCACTCCTTTGAGCAAGTAGCCCTGGTAGCAGCGGCCGGAACCTCTTCTGCGCGCCGCAACTACACCACAACAGATGCCCAGCCCCAGCCCGGCATGAACTACTACCGTCTGCGCCAAGTAGATCTGGATGGTAAAACTGCCTACTCCCAGGTATTACCCGTAGACGTTAGCAGCGGAGAGGCCCGCCAGCAAATGGATGTGTACGGTAGCCTTGCCGGCCAGCCTAGCCTCAATGTAACCATGCGCGTCAATGGGCAATGCCAAGCCATTCGGGTGCTGGATAGCATGGGCCGGCTTCTCTACACCGATCAGCTCCCTGCCAACGCGACGGGTAGCGTGAGCCGCCAGTTGCCTCTTACTGCTAGCAAGCCTGGTATCTACATTGTGCAAGCTCTTACCTCGGAAGGAGTAGTAAGCCGCCGGGTGCTTGTGCACGAGTAGGCTGCTCACTGCTACCACACTGGCACACAAAAAGCCC